>JAYVRH010000725.1:0-10902 GCA_043776495.1 Cyclobacteriaceae bacterium | reverse complement strand
TGACTCCCCTCAACAAGCAATTGGAGGAAGTGTTGATTGTGGGAGAGAGAGCCCCTGTCACTGTAAAACGTGACACCATTGAGTTTAACGCCGGTTCGTTCAAAACGAAAGCAAATGCCAATGTGGAAGATTTATTAAAGAAACTTCCAGGAGTGGAAGTTGACAACGATGGCACCGTACGCGCCCAGGGAGAACAGGTACAACGCGTCACGGTGGATGGACGTGAATTTTTTGGTAGGGATCCAAAGCTGGCGACTCGAAACCTTCCTGCTGATGCGATCGACAAAGTTCAGGTATTTGATAAGAAATCTGATCAGGCTGCCTTCACCGGCATTGAAGATGGCCAGAAAGAAAAGACCATCAATCTTGAATTGAAAGAGGAAAAAAGAAATGGCGCCTTTGGTAAGATGATGGCCGGCGCCGGTGACAAAGACCGCTTTCAGGCCAGCGCAAATATCAATCGCTTTGGAAAAGGAAAGCAGGTTTCCTTTCTCGGCATGGGCAACAACATCAATGAACAAGGGTTTTCTATTGGTGACTTTATGAATTTCACCGGAGGCTCTCAACAGATGATGGGCGGGGGCGCGATGACCATCCAAATCGACAATAATCAAAGCGGCGTTCCCCTTAACACAGGTCGGCAAAATGGTCTCATGTCAAACTATGCAGGTGGAATCAATTTTAACCGCGACCTGAGCAGAAACACCCAGCTTACTTCAAACTACTTCTACAACCGGCTTGACCAAAACATCACGAAGGATACACACCGGGTCAACTATTTGCCCAATGACAGCAGCTACTTTTACAACGAAAAAAGTGTGCAGTTGAATGCCAGTGACAACCACCGGGTAAACCTAAACCTGGACCATAAAATTGACTCGGCCAACTCCATCAAATCAACAAATAACTTCACCTATTCAACGTCAGAACAAAACTCTAAAACACAAGGTCAGACCACGACGACTGACAATGCTTTGGTGAATCAAAGCAATCGGCTCAATTACAATGCACAGACTAGCGCCAATCTCAACTCGAATCTTCTTTATCGTCATCGCTTTGCTAAAAAAGGAAGATCGTTTTCTACGAATCTTAACTTCGGATTGACCCAGATCAATAGCAGTGGAAGTCAGCAATCAAGCAATCAATATTATAATACAAACCCGGGCACACAGGAGATCCGTCAAACCAATACACAAAGCACCGACAATCAATTATTAGGAGCGACCGTTTCCTATATTGAGCCATTGGGTGGAAGGAAATATCTGGAAGCAAACTATAATATCCGAACGAACCTGAACCAGGTTGACCGGGTAGTGTATGACGAAAAGAACGGTCAGCAAACCATCAACAGTCAGCTCAGCAATAAGTATGATAGTAGGTATGTGTATAGCCGGCCCGGATTGAACTTGCGGGTCAATCGACAGAAGTATAACGTCTCTTTTGGCGTCAGTTATCAAAACACGCGTCTCACGGGGAACTTGAAAGACAATCAACAAATTGACCGTACGTTTGAGAATTTTTTGCCGGTAGCCCGTTTCAACTATGATTTCACAACCTTTAAACACCTTCGATTCGACTATGAGACTTCCATGCAAGAGCCCAGCATTCAGCAACTGCAGCCGGTGGTTGATAACAGTGACCCTTTGAATATTTCTGTAGGCAATCCAGAGATGAAACCATCTTTCCAACATCGGGGTGTGGCAAACTTCACCACATTCGATCCAGGTAAATTCATCAACTTCTTTGCATTCCTGACGGCGAACTACACCCTAAACTCCATCATCTATTCTCAGACTGTAAACTCAAACCTTGTGCGGCTCACAAAACCTGTCAATGTAAAAGAAAATGTAAATGTCAATGCAAATTTGAATTTTGGTTTCCCGATCAAGGCGTTGAAAAGTCGCATGAATGTAGGTCCTACCGGAACCTACATGCGTGGCATCAACGTGTTAAACGAACAATCAAGTTACACCTGGCAGCATACCTACGGAGGAACTGTGAGATATAATTTTACTTTCAACGATGTACTGACGTTGGACCTGAGTGCCAACCTCAGTCGCCAGCAGACGGACTATGAGTTCAACACTCAAAACAACCAGGTGTACTTTAACAAAACATATTCGGCGGAAACGAACATTACTTTTTTGAAGAGATATCAGTTCAACACCAGCTTTGATTACCTTATTTATAATAGCGAAACCACCGACTACCATCAGGTGATCCCATTGTGGAATATGGCCATTTCAAGGTTCATTTTGAAAAATAATACGGGCGAGTTGAAGATCGGTGTGAATAATTTGCTGGACCAAAGCCTGAGCGTCTCCCAATCTGCCTCAACCAATTACCTCCAGCAACAAGTCACCAATAATTTAGGCAGGTATTTTATGCTGAGTTTCACATATTCGCTAAACAAGCAATTGAACCCCATGGGAGGGATGAGGCAAGGGCGGGGAATGATAATGATCAGACAGTAAGCACTAGTTGATGGTCCATCGTTGTTAGTGATTGGCAATGTGGACACCAAACAACTATGAACCTTGAACCATGAACTAACAACTAACAACCCTTATCTTTGAGAATGCGAATTCTCCAGACCCTGCTTTTTATTATGATCGGGCACTCTGCAGCTGCCCAGGTTTACATTCCCCAATTTGATATCCAGGGTCATCGGGGCTGTCGAGGACTGAAGCCTGAAAATACCATACCCGCTTTTCTTGCAGCCCTTGATTCCGGTGTCACCACCATTGAGCTGGATGTGGCGATCACAAAGGATAAATTTATTGTCGTGTCACACGAACCGTGGATGTCGGCAGCAATATGCCTGGATCCTGCCGGCCAGCCGATCAGCGTTAAGAATGAAAGGAAGCGCAACATTTTCCAGATGACCTATGATGAGGTGAAGCAGTGGGACTGTGGATTGAAGCCGAATGAAAGATTCCCGGATCAAGAGAAAATGAAGGCTTACAAGCCGCTTTTGACAGAAGTAATTCTGGCAGTTGAAAATCACATCAAGAATTTTACCAAATACGAAGTAGACTATAGCATCGAGATCAAAAGCCTTCCTGGTGATGATGGCAAGTTTCATCCCAAGCCTCAGGAATTTTCCGATTTGGTCTACAACCTTTTAGACCAATATCTGCCAATGGAACGTGTCGTCATTCAGTCATTTGATTTTCGCGTGTTGAAGTATTGGCATGAGAAATACGCGGATGTACGTCTTTCAGCGTTGGTGGAAAACCTTAAAACCATCGATGAAAACCTGGCTGACCTCGGTTTTGTGCCCTCCATATACAGCCCGGACTATAGACTACTTTCGAAAGAAGAAGTGAAACATTGTCATGAGTTGAAAATGCGGCTCATACCCTGGACCGTAAACGATGAAAAAGAGATGGTGGCGCTCAAGGGCATGGGCGTGGATGGCTTCATCACAGACTACCCAGACAGGGCAGGGAAGTATAAGATGACGTTGAATATTATCAGGAAATAGTTCTTGAAAGTTTCTCCTGAACCTGGCGTGCAAGATCTTCTAGTGATTGAAGCTTCTAAATTCTTTCTCACCAATCCGTTTCCATACCTGAGTACGAAAAAATGGGCCGAGATAGCCTCGCACTTTTAAAGTATCAGCATCCACTAACCAAAGGGAAGATGAATAAGTATTGCCGTTGCCCGGATCAAGAATGGTTCCATCCACCCATTTTCTGCTAACATGGCATCCTTGTTGATTTGTTGGAAATACAGTTAAAAGTATGGCTTTATGATGATTTAAACTGCTGAGACATTATCAAATTGGCTTAATAAAAAGAAGCCTGTAACAATTCTGGATATGTGTCCGATTCACTGTAGTACTGAGGATATTCATCTCAATCGTTGCTTAAAGTCCGAAGGTGCGCATCCGAAAAGCTCATGGAAGCAGGAGCTGAAATACGTTTGACTGTTAAATCCAACCTGGTAAGCGATTTCGGTAATGTTGCCCGCTTGTTGCTCAAGCAAGTCGGCTGCACGATGGAGCCGATAGTTTCGAATGAATGTTGTAATGGGTTGATCGGTCAACGCTTTCAGTTTCCGGTGGATTTGTGAACGGCTCATAGCCATTGCCTTTCCGAGGTCATCCACGCTGAACAGCTCATTGTCAATGTTCTTTTCGATTACCTCCTTCAGTTCTTCAAGGAATTTCTGGTGAACAGATGTAACTTTTACCAGTGTCGGTTTTAGTCCTGATTCCTGACGGTATTTTTTCTGAAGCTTTTCCCGAATGACAATAAGATTCCTTATCCTGATGCGTAGTTCTTCCTCATCAAAAGGTTTGACGATATAATCGTCGGCACCCAATTCCAAACCTTCCAGTTTGCTTTCTCTTCCAGCCTTTGCTGTCAATAAGATAATTGGAATGTGATTGGTTTTTTCATCTGACTTCAACTGCTTACACAAATCATAGCCATCCAACCGTGGCATCATCAGATCGCTGACAATCAGATCAGGGATAAATGACTCTGCTTTTTTAAATCCATCAATACCGTCAACCGCTTCGATCACGTTATAATCACTTTGTAGGATTCCTTTAATAAATGAACGCAAGTCGTGATTGTCTTCTACGATCAATACAATGAGTTTTCCTTCATTAATTAAATCAGAGGCTTCATCAATAATTGCAATAGGTGAGATGTTATTATCCGTATTTGTTAGCGGCTGAATGATGGAATCGACTTGTTTCAGATCAACCTTCTCTTCTTCCGTCAGATAGTCATCATTCAATGGCAATTGTACTTCAAAACTGGTGACGCCAAGATTACTTTGTGCTGAAACATTTCCGTTGTGCAATTCCACTAACTCTTTCACCAAAGCGAGCCCGATACCTGTTCCTTCGTATTCGCGATTGCTAGCACTATCAACCTGGTAAAACCGGTCAAACACATGCGGTAGGTTTTTTTCTGGAATATCATCACCTGTGTTAGATACTTTAATGATCAACGCTTCAGTTGCTTTTATTATATTCTTGTTAACCTTTACTTCAACGGCTATTTTTCCAGCCTCATTCGCAAACTTGACAGCATTGGAAAGCAGGTTGGTTAGTATCTTTTGAAATTTTTCATGGTCAAAGAACAACTCAATGGGTTGATTCAACTGCTGATCCACTATATCCTTTCCATTAAAAAATACCTTGATCTTCTTTGCAGATGCCAATGGTTCAAATTGTAAAGTCAACTCTTTAGTAAATGCTACGATATCACTTTTTGATGCTGCCAGTTTCAACTCATTTGATTCCAGTTTTGAGAGATCAAGCAGTTGATTGATTAGTTGCAGAAGTCGTTGCGCATTTCGCTTCATCATACTGCCGTCTTTTTGAGCATCAGGGGATCCTTCCCGTTTTGTTATTTGCTTATTGGCCAGGCCAAGAATCAACGTGAGTGGCGTTCTGAATTCATGGGAGATATTGGCAAAGAACCGGGACTTTATAGTATCCATCTCCTTCAGCTTTTCAGATTGCTCTTTCAACGCAAGACTTTTCATTTCAATGTCTTCGTTCAGTTCAGTAATTTTTCTAACAAAATAATAGAGTATAGCAAACACGAGGCTGGATACTCCGATAATATTCATCAGGAATAGGGTATTGATAAACCTATCGGAAAGATTCCAGTTGACATATCCCGGCAATAGGTCATTCATCAGGTAGGCAACACATACCAAGGAGATATACGCAGCAAACCAATAAGGTGATCGCTTAACACTATCAAAGAACATGGCGCCCGCAGGCGCGATAATTGCCCAATACATGACTGCGCTACTTTGCACAAATCCGCCAAGGCTGATTTGCAAAGCAAATGGGAGGATAAGAATGAGAAACAACTGAAGGTTACAAAACAACTTGTATTTTCTTGAGAAACTCAGGATTACAATGTTAGTCATCGTAAGAATACCATAACCAAATGGAATTGAACCCGGAACCATCAGTGCATTTGCGAAATAGAGTAGCCCCCAGGCAAATCCTACCAGGGCGAAGGGTCCGGTCATAATCAGTAATGTGGACTTCCTAAGTTTCTCCTCCTCAGTGTCGTCAGGATTATGCCCTAGCGAAATAAATTTTTGAAAAAGGGATTTCATTTGATTTACTAAACTAAGATAAAAATTCATTCTCTAAACATTAGCCTTCGCAATAATTTTGATCTTTCATTCTCTTAAGTGATTGATTTTTAAGCTTTATAATGTTGGCTACAACATGATTTAACGATTATGCAACAATTTTTAATGCTCTTGAACAAAGTTTAATGTCTTTGAAACAAGGCTTAACGCGGTGGACTTAACGTCAATCTACTTTTACCTCATCTTCAAAGAAAAAAATGAAAGCCGAAAATACCTTCCTGTCAAAGAATCGTTTGAGATGTTTACGTGCACAAGGTTATGTTGCTCAAACTGAAGAAGAATTGCATGGCCTGGTTTTCGGTATTCGATTTGCTTACCGGGCTTGTACAATTATATTAATATCGGCTATTGTCATGCAAAGTGTTGCCTTGTTATTGGCAATGACTTTTGTTGGTATCCTCGGAGTAGTCTTGCCCAATCACCCTTTCGATTATATCTACAATTACGTATTAAGAGGATGGATGGACAAACCAGAGTTACCAGCGCGCGCGAACCAATTAAAATTTGCTTGTGTGATATCTAGCATTTGGTTAGCGACTATTGCCGGCTTACAATCGGCCGGATTCACAAATGCTGGTTTTATCATGGCAATTATTTTAGTTCTGGTAGCTGCGCTGCCCAGTACCATTGATTACTGTATTCCTTCTGCAATTTATAATGTGCTCTTTAAAGTAAGAGTGGTCATTCACAAGTAGCTAGTCAAAATCATAAACCAAGCATTATATGAATACTCTAACTAATACCGAAACAAAAAAACAAGTAAACCGAGAGGAGCTTGAGCAAAAAGTAAAACACATGTATCGCAAAGTGGCGTTGCACCCGGAAGTGAAATATCATTTTGAAATGGGAAGAGTTCTGGCAGAAAAGCTTGGATATCCAGCATCCACCTTAGACAAGGTGCCATCAGAAGCTGTAGATTCCTTTGCAGGAGTCGGCTACTTTTTTGATTTGGCAAACCTTCAGAAAGGAGAGAAGGTAGTGGATCTTGGTAGCGGCTCTGGTATGGACGTGTTCTTTGCCGCATTGGAAGTTGGCGATAGTGGTGAAGTGACTGGCGTTGATATGACTAATGAACAACTTGCTAAAGCCATCGGGCTGAAAGAAAAGTATAGCTTCAACCAGGTAGGTTTTCGCAAAAGTTACATTGAAGAGATTCCTTTTGAATCGGGAAGTGCGGATGCAGTTATCAGCAATGGGGTGATTAATCTTTCAAGTGAAAAAGAAAAAGTATTTCGCGAAGTCGCACGGATATTGAAAAAAGGAGGCAAGCTCGTTTTATCTGATATTGTGACGGGCATAAGGCTACCGGAGAATATCAGATGCAATGCCACGTTGTGGGCTGCCTGCATCGGTGGCGCAATGCAGAAAGATGAATATTTCGAGCTGATTAATAGTGCTGGAATGAATTTGGTGGAGGTGAAGTGGAATCCATACGAATTTCTATCCAACAGTGCTAAAGGAGCCACCAAAGATTATGACATTGAGAGTATCTCTTTGTTAGCTGTTAAGCAATAAAGACTTATAAATTATCACATCAGTAATTGTTTGTTTTAACCCTTAAACAATTTTCAATCATGAATGCAGTAGCAAACAAAACATTAAACGGAGTAAACGTTGATCAGCTTATTGGAACCATTGAAGCTGTAAAAGGCGATGCGGACATCGCATTGTTTAAATTCAGGTCACATACAAAATGGATCAAAGGTGGTCATTGCCGAACAGAGATCAAGGATTTCTATGGGGCGACCCAGGAAGACAAATCGAGAACAAGGCCACATATATTGGAAGGCGATGAGCCGGGTGTTTTGTTGGGAGAAAATCATGGGCCCAATGCTGTTGAGGCTGTCCTGCATGCGTTAGCATCCTGTTTATCGGTGGGTATTGTGTACAATGCTTCGGCAATGGATATCAAGATTAATTCGCTGAGCTTTGATCTGGATGGTGAACTTGACTTGCATGCGTTTCTCGGACTGTCGGAAAGCATAAGGCCGGGTTACAAAAGCATCAATGTGAGGGTGAACATGAGTGCCGATGCACCAAAAGAAAAACTTGAGGGCTTGCTTGCCCATGTGCAGAAGACTTCCCCGGTACTCGACATCGTTAGAAACCCGGTTTCGGTTTTCGTCAAACTAACCATCGAATAATAAATTTTCAAAATCCGCTTTATGGCTTCCGATACCAATGAGTTGTCTGGGACCTGATGCGAAATAAAATGCTATGAAAATGAAAATCATCAACGCAGTTATCGCGATACTGACTTTAACGATACAAAGCGGTAACGCGTCCGGCACCACATTGAACATCACTGAATCTACGCAGACACAATTCGGTGTGGGAGAAACGGCTACAGATTTTACTCTTTCCGACATGGACGGAAACGTGATCACTTTAAAATCGATGAAAGGAAAATTTGTAGTCGCGCACTTTGCAACCACCTGGTGCCCTTTCTGCAACGCAGAAGCTCCAAATCTCGAACAACTGTTCCAGGACTACAAAGCTAAAAATGTACAGGTACTTCTCATTGATGTGAAAGAGCCGAAGGCGATGGTGGCTCAAAAACTGAGGGACCGGTTTGGACTTACCTTTCCTATTCTTTTGGATAGCGAGGGTACAGTGGCTGCAAGTTTTGCACCTCCTGAAGTACTGCCTGACCTTGCACGCGACGAGGTGATGCTGGCTTCCAACCTCATCATAGACCCAACCGGAAAGATCGTTTACATGTCGTTACTCAACACAACCAATTTTGATGCGAAGTTGATCGAGCTTAAGGAGAAATTGAATAGGATGCTGGCACTGCATAAAACAACCGGGAGCATCAATTTCATAGAGATAAAGAATGTGAACCCCACCCATGTCAATCCTGGTGAGCAAAGCACGTTGACTGTCTCATTTAAGATTAAAGATGGATATCATATACAAGCGAACAAAGTCAAGGACAACAGTCTGGTCCCCGTTGAACTGAAAATGTACGAGCAGGATGGGATGGCATTTGGTGAACCTATCTTCCCGCCGTGGAAGCAACTTAAACTGGCCGGTGTAGAAGAACAACTGTGGGTGTTTGAGGAGACCGTTGATGTTACCATTCCGGTCTCTATTTCCCGAAATCAACGATCTGGTGACTATCTGATTCGCGGAAAAATATGTTACCAAGCCTGCGATTCATTGAAATGTTTCGTCCCCCGGGAGATGGAATTTGAATTAATGGTGAAGATTGGATGAAGTACTAAAATATAGCTTTAGAGTCATTATATCTATTCAATAAATGTATTGAATAGATTGAACTATCTCATTAGCTTCGCAGTTCTTAACAAAAAGAATGAACGATGACTAAAAGAGAATTCAAAGACCGTATTTACTCTGGATTGGCGAAAATCACAAAAGCACTTTCAAATCCTCACAGACTGGAAATTATTGAGCTATTGGCTCAGGGTGAATTTTCGGTAGAGCAGATTGCGACTCATACAAACCTCTCCATTGCAAATGCATCTCAGCACCTTCAGGTATTAAAGACTTCTCAGCTAGTTGAGATAAACCGTCAGGGAAATTTCATTTATTATCAGCTGGCCAATATAGATGTTTTCAAAGCATGGAAAGCACTCCGGGGATTGGGAGTTGAAAGAATCACTTCAATAGAAAAAATCATCAAAGACTTCAAGCAATCAAAATTCTATTTAGAATCCATTACGATCAATGAACTGATTGATAGAATCCAAAAAGGATCGGTAACAATTTTGGACGTACGCCCCGAGACCGAATATAATCGTGGACATATCGAAAATGCACTTTCCATCCCAATAGAACAGCTAACGCAACGTCTTAAAGAGCTTCCCAAACGAAATCAGATAATTTCATATTGCCGCGGGCCTTTTTGTGTATTCGCAGATGAGGCCGTTGCCTTGCTGACTAAGAATGGATATAAGGCACTTCGCCTGCAGGAAGGATTTCCCGATTGGCAACTGGAAGGACTTCCTGTTGAAGTTTCGTTGAACTGAAAGGGGATTATATGGATAAGAAGCACTACAATGAACCTTCAGTTTTTACCCCCGAAAATTTACTGAGGGAAGGGAGAAGACAAAAAAACCTGGCCCAGGGCAACGTTCCTGAAATATGTGTTCTTGATCCAGATGGAGACATCGTTCGCTATCTCAGAAGAAAGAATTTAGCCGAGCTAAATAATTGCTGGGCCTGTTATCATTCAGACCTATATGAGTTCAAATACAACGAATTAAATCTTGGGATAATAGGATGTGCCGTTGGATCATCGTATGCGGTACTTTTAGCGGAGCAGCTTTTTGTTTCAGGGTGTAAACTATTGATAAGCATCACATCCGCTGGGATCATAAATCCGCTGAAAGATATAGAATTCATAATCATCACCGAATCAATCAGAGATGAGGGGACTAGTTACCATTACATTCCTTCCGGGGAGAACTCAGAATTAAATGTCGAGCTCTTAAAAATGCTTGATCCCCTTCTGACACTCCCAGACTTGTCAATCGCCAAGGGGAAAAGCTGGACTACCGATGCCCCATACCGCGAAACACAATCATCAATCAATGAGGCAAAGAAACTTGGTATACACGCTGTTGAGATGGAAGCGGCAGCTCTGTATGCTTTTGCGAAAGCCAGGAACAAGCAGGTAATCTGTTTTGCGCACCTCACGAATACGATGGCCCAACAACATGGTGATTTTGAAAAAGGAGAGGAGAATGGAAGTGTTAATGCACTTAAGCTTATTGAGAAAACAATAAAATGTGTAACGGA
>JAYVRH010000724.1:0-3188 GCA_043776495.1 Cyclobacteriaceae bacterium | reverse complement strand
GTGTGGAATAAAGCCCTGAGCCAATACACGTCCCAAAAGGATACAATCCACGGGGGCGGTGATCTCCTTCACGTAGTCTTTCAATTCATCATCCCAATCCCAGACCATCCAATCCATTTCACCCTTGGGTCCTGCCACATATCCATCTATCGAGACCTGCATTTGCAATTTTATTTTTCTCATGGTCGAATATTTGAGATTGATTTATCGATGCCAATTCATTGCATTGTTTCAAGGCTTCCGGCATAAAAGCTCCATGACCTTATTGGTCCTTGCCCCCGAGGTACCCGTGCTGGGACATAAACCCTTGCCCAGAAGCTCATCCACAATTGTTTGAATGAGGGGCTGCTGAATATGTTTAGGGATATTGAATTTCATGACTTCTTTTTCTTTTCCCTCCAACTCAAGTGTAATAGAAAAGTCTCCAAAGCATGGATATGAAATCTGCCCTTTGCTTCCCACGATCGTGGTCAATTCTTTGTCGGATGCGACGGAAGTGGAGAAGCACCAGGCACCTTGTCCCAACACTCCACTTTCAAATTGAAAGGACCCCAGGACGATGTCTTCAGCCCGATAAGAGCTGGCCTGATTGGCGGAATAACCTTGAGCATCCGTGATTGGGCCTAAGATAAAGTCGAGCAAATCCAGTTGATGGCAGGCGAGGTCAAAGAAATATCCACCACCCGCAATTTCAGGCAGGATGCGCCAATTGTCTGGACTCTTGCTTGCTCCGGCTATGTCGGGCTGCAGTGTTTTATTGAGTGTGATGTTAACGTACCGGATGTCTCCAATGGCTCCATCATCAATTAATGATTTCACTTTTAGAAAATTAGGTAGCATGCGCCGATAGTATGCCGTAAATAATCCAACGTTTGCTTGATGACAAGCGTCAACCATTTCCTTGCATTCCTTGTAGGTTGTGGCCATCGGTTTCTCAACATATACCGGCTTGCCAGCCGCCGCCGCTTTGAGGGTGTAGAGTTGATGTGAACTGGGAGGTGTGGCAATATAGATGGTGTTCACTTCAGGATCGTTGATAAGGTGATCAGCGTTGTCATACCACTTAGAAACTCCATGACGCTGAGCATAGTCCTTTGCCTTGTCCCCATTTCGTCTCATCACTGCTACCAGCCTCGAGTTTTCAATGAGTTGCAGGGCAGGGCCACTTTTTACTTCACAAACATCGCCCACCCCGATGATTCCCCATCGTATTTCCTTTTCTTTCATTGGCAAATGATGTTGTACGTGTGACCTGCGGTTGAGTTATTTATGCAATATTATTATTTCCGCTATTCGAGGCCAATCATCATAAAAGCGCCCCAAAATATTGGGTCTGGATATTCAACACGCAATTCCTTTTTTGCTTCTACAAAACTCTGTCGCATGTTGCCTGAGATTAGCCACTTTTTGTAAAAGTTCAGGATAAGTTTCTGAGTTGCGTCATCATCTACTTTGAACATACTCATAATCAGTACCTTGGCGCCAGCCACAAAAAAGGCGCGTTGCAAACCATATACACCTTCCCCGTTCGAAATTTCTCCCAACCCGGTTTCACAGGCGCTCAGCACAACAAGGTCAGTTTTGTCGAGGTTCAGGCTCATGGCCTCGTAGGCGGTGAGTACACCGTTCTCAATGTTATAGTTGTATTTTGTTTTCGCCAGCACGTCACCTCCACCAGTAAGCAAAAGTCCTGATTTCATCAACGGGTTTTCCGCCATCATGGCTTCGTTTTCAGTTAGCTCCTTCTGAGCGCTGAGATCCTCTGCCTTCGAATAAAATCCATGGGTGGCAATGTGGAAGATACGAGGGTTGTCGATGGCCTTCACTTTTTCTTCGCTGGCATTGTCTTCCATATATTCGTCGGTGGCCCATCCTTTTAGCTTCAGCAATTTCTGCAGCTCATCGACTTCTTTCTCGGTACCCGGTAATGCATCGTAAGCATTGTTGGCAGTGGCTGTGAGATAGAAAGTCGGATTACCAAACATGGAAGCCTTGTTGGCGCCGGTAACTCCGCCTGGTTTTGATTTGATCTTGCGTAAATATAAATCCTTCGTATTGCTTACCATCACAATGTTTGAGTTGTCGATCACGTATTTGCCGTCTGGAGTGGGGATGGCTTCGAGGTTAATCTGATTATAGACCCCATCTGGAGAAATATAGATGGTAGCATATTGGCCGATCTCTTTTTGAATGGGCTCCCAGAACACTTTGTAGGAGTTCTGGTCAAGCAGCTTGCCGGTGATGCAATTGCGGTAGTATTTAAAGTAGCGCGTCTCCATGCGATAACCTTCGGGTAATTGAACAGCCTTAGGGCGGCCCTTTTCACCTTTCACATAAAGTGCCACGTACATGATTGAATCGGTGAACGCATGATCGAAAAAGCGATATCTGACCACTTCGACTGCCACGTCATTTTTTCCGAGGGCCGATTGAACATTTTCGTAGGTAATGCGCTTGTTGTCAAAATTCTGACCAAAGATTTCTGATTTTTCGCTAAGCTCCCGCTCAAGTCGTTCTACTTCATTGCCCATGGCCACAGGATCAATCGCGTTGTCGATAAGTTGTTGGGTACTCATGGACAATGCCATGGTTAGGCTTTCTTTTTTCTGCACCCACAGTTTATAACTCGTTTTCAGGTTTTCATCTGTGCTGTTGAGAATTCGTTCGCGGATTTTGATGGAGCTGTTGAGCAGGAGTGCCTTGGTCAGGAGTTGATAGTTATAAACTTTGCCGCTCAAATCACGAAAATCATCAAGCTGGCCGAAGGCAAGGGTGTTGTAGAATTCAAAGTCTCCTTTAATCGTGTTCCAATACTTTGCTTTCTCTCTCTCACTCAGGGCTGGGAAATATTGCTTAATGAAATTTTCATAATTGTTAAGTGCTACCTCTATGTTTTTCTTGGCGCTCTTGAATTCTTTTTTCATGTAATACACCCTCGCAAGTTTGGAAAGCACTTTTACATACTCGGGGTGGGTCTCGCCGAAGAACTTCTCGTATAGATCTTTTCCCTTCTTATAAAAATCTTCGGCCTTATTGTAATTCTTGAGTTGGTAATACACATCGCCGGTGAGTGCAAAGATGGAAGCTGCCTGAATGCTGTTCTTGGTGCCGGTTTTCTCCCTCCAGATGGTCTCTGCCTGTGTGAGCGCATTGAATGCTTTATCATATTGTTTCTCCGATATGTAGAG
>JAYVRH010000723.1:0-3196 GCA_043776495.1 Cyclobacteriaceae bacterium | reverse complement strand
GAAGGCGCGGGGCTTCCTGCTGATCAGGTTGAAAAAGAATTGCGCGAGGTTCAGTCCATAAAGGATCGCGGACCTGGTGGCCATATCCTCACCGGACCTATCTATATAGAAGAAGCCGAACCTGGCGATATCCTTGAGGTGCACATTCAATCAATTGAGCTCGCTATTCCCTATGGTTACAATGCCATCGGACAGAATGGCTTTTTATCGGATGAAATTTTCGATCGAAAGATGACCATCATACGCCTTGATCGTGAAAAAATGATTGGTCACTTTGCCGACGGAATTGAAATATCCCTGCGCCCCTTTTTTGGAAGCATGGGTGTGGCACCCCCCAAGGAGGCCGGGCGTTGGAATAGCGCTCCTCCATGGATCCATGCCGGCAACCTCGACAACAAGGAACTCGTCGCGGGCAGCACACTTTTTATTCCCGTCCATGTGAAAGGTGCCCTTTTTGAAATTGGCGATGGACATGCTGCACAGGGCAACGGGGAAGTTGACATCACTGCCATTGAAACATCATTAAAAGGAGAATTACAATTCATTGTTCACAAGGGAAAGAAACTGCAGTGGCCCCGGGCCGAAACTTCGACCCACATCATTACCATGGGTTGTGACAGGGATCTCATGACAGCCACCCGCACAGCTGTTCGCGAGATGATCCGATATCTGATGGACGAAAAAAAGCTATCCCAATCCGACGCCTACATGCTTTCGAGCATGGTCGTCGATGTTAACATCACACAGCTTGTGGATGGAAATGTGGGGGTCCACGCCATGCTTCCGAAATGGATTTTTGTGAAGAAGTGATCTATTTCGGCTTTACGTACTTTAACACCTTAACACTTAAGCACTTTAACACTTCAGCACTTTAATACTTCAACCCTTCATCATACTTGAACAAAGCATATCCAGGCCCCTCCAGGTATCCGGGTACATCTTCTTTCTGATTTTTGACATCCTCTTCTGAAATGGGTGTAGTGAACGGCATCTTACCGGTAGGCTTAAATCTTCCGGAGATGATGTCCAGCAGTGCATCGTGGGTAGTCCCGAAAGTCGCGAGCACACCCTTGAAATTACTTTTCGTTTTATCGTTGTAGATTTCATCGATCACCCAGGGATTATTGTAATTCACTACCAACAGCGTTGGTTTCTTCGCTGACAACGCATTAATATAGTTTACATTGACACCGTTCTTCGACAATGAAAGAAACAATGGCGCTCCCGTAGATCCAAACAATGGCGTCGCGCTGGGCTTAAGCCACAAAAGAATTACGTCTGCTTGCTCAGGGGTTTTTACAAACTCAAGGGATGGATCGTTCATACCATAAACCTCGCCTTTCTCGGTATCCGATGCGCCATTTCTTTTCTGATAAGATTCAAAGTATACTTTTGTTTTTGCTTTGAGCGGAAGTGTCTTTGATTCATTTCGAAGTAAGACAATCGATTTTCGTAAGGCAAGGTCAGCCTTCGCTTTAAAGTCCTTGTTGCCCGCAATTCTCTCAGCCGCATCTTCGTCGACGTAAGGGTTTTCAAAAAGTCCCAATTGAAATTTTTCTTTTAACAAAAGCAAAACGGAATTGTCAACCAGTTTCATGTCCACCATCCCACTTTTTACCGTTTCAAGGAGTTTAGACGGATCGGAATTGCCGGAATAAAGATTCACCCCGGCCTCCATCGTTCTTTTATATCGCTCCGTAATGGTCAACGATTCCGCTCCCCATGGCATCATGTCAATTGGACCCGTATCAGAGTTGATGATTCCATTGAAGCCAAGTTTTAGCCTTAGAAGGTCCGTAATGATCGCTTTATTGTAGGCATAAGCAATCTCCTCATATTCAGTGCCCAGCGGCAAAGAATAATATGGCATGATGGCAGAAGTTCCTGCCTTGATTGCAGCCTTGAACGGAATCAGGTTATTTTCAAACATCTTACCTGGAAAAACTTCATTCTTGCCCCATGGAAAGTGTGGGTCCTGTCCAGCCTGGCCTGCACCACCGCCCGGAAAATGTTTGGTGGTCATGGCAACTGAAGTTGAACCCAAGGAGTCACCCTGAAAGCCGAGAACAATTTGTGTGATCATTTGAGCGGCCCATTCTGCATTTTCGCCGAAAGTACCTTCAATCCTTTGCCATCTTGGTTCGGTCGCAAGATCTGCCATGTACATGTATCCTTTTCTCAATCCCACAGCAGACCACTCCTGCCTGGCAATGTCGGCAAACTCCCGGGTAAGTTTAAGATCACGCATGGCCGATAGACCTAACTCGCCCGGCCACGAGGAGAATGCAGTCTTGCCGAGACTGGTACCTACGGCAGGATCACTGCTCGTATGATTTCGTGGGTTGGATGCGATGATGGCCGGAATGCCCAATGGTTCGCTTTCACAAAGTGCCTGAAGTTTATTGGACCACTCGGCGGTTATTCTGGGGCTGGCGTTGGCACGAAGAATGAAATGACGTAGGTGAAACTGTGTCACCGCCCTCGTAGTGCCGGCTGCATTCATGATCGGATAGGGCAATGGCGCACGGGTAAACATATTTATCTCCACAACCAGGTCCTCTTCATTGAAATCACTCGTAATGGGATCGGTATTCTTTGGCCTTTCAAATGCCCAGTCGTTTTTCAGCCGGGTGGTACTGATGAGCATGAAGCCCACTTTTTCGTCAAGAGACATTCTTGAAAGGAGGTCTTTGCTCCTATCCTCTGCTGACAACCTCCAATCCTCGTACTTATCCAGTTTATCATTCCTGTTCAGGTCTTTGAATTTAAGTCCCGCTGTTTCTATAATCTTCGCGGATCTGGACCCAAGCAACGGCTGCTTTGGTTTAGACTGATTGTTTGAAGTGTAGGATGTCAAAACCACCGATGTCGACAGTATGATCAGAAAAAGGGTGAGTAATTTTTTCATGGCAAATTTATTCTCTTATGGTCTTTAAGAGCTTAAATTTAAACTTTCTTTAGATACATTCGCCGAAATTTTCGATAAAGGATTAATCATGTTCATCATCAACCTGAACTATATCGTCCCACTGGATAAGCTGGATGCCCACATGACAGACCATGTGAAGTTCCTTCAGAAATATTACAGGAAGAATGTGTTCGTCACTTCAGGAAGGAAAGTACCCAGGACAGGCGGCATCATCCTGGCCGTGGCCAAATCAAAAGAAGAGATAGAGTCCATCATCAAAGAAGATCC
>JAYVRH010000722.1:0-3197 GCA_043776495.1 Cyclobacteriaceae bacterium | reverse complement strand
CCATTAACTAAACCTGAATGATCCCATCCCGCATCTCCAATTTTCGATCGGCCATGTTGGCAAATTCCTGGTTGTGCGTAACGATGATAAATGTTTGGCCTATTTTCTCTCGCAGCTTGAAGAATAGCTGGTGAAGTTCGTGGGCATTTTTTGAATCAAGATTGCCACTAGGCTCATCCGCCAATATCAAATCAGGTGAATTGATCAACGCCCTGGCTACCGCAGCACGCTGCTGCTCCCCTCCCGACATCTCGGAGGGATTGTGGTGAAGACGCTCTTGCAAACCCAATTCCAGTAAGAGCTTTTCTGCGTTTGCTTTCACCTCTCCTTCGTTTCTGCCTGATAACAATCCAGGAATCATCACATTTTCCAGGGCTGAAAATTCCGGTAGCAGATTATGAAATTGAAAGACAAACCCAATATGCCGGTTCCTGAATGAAGCCAATTGCTTTGTATTCTGAGAATAGACATCCTGTCCTCTGACGGAGATTTTCCCCTTATCCGGACTATCGAGCGTGCCCAGCATGTGCAAAAGCGTACTCTTGCCAGCGCCGGAGGCCCCAACGATCGCTACCACCTCCCCCTTTCTTACTGACAGGTCCACTCCTTTCAGGACTTTTAGCGATCCATACGACTTTTCAATACCAATGGCTTCGAGCATAGAATGGGTTCTTGAAATAAAGGTTTAAAAAAAGTAGCTTGCTTGCAAAACAATGTTCTATGAATATCCACGAATACCAGGCCAAAGACATTCTGAAGAAATATGGGGTCGCAGTACAAGGCGGTATTGTGGCCGATACCCCCGACCGGGCTGTTGCCGCAGCCAAAGAATTACAATCAGAAACAGGTACCAAATGGTTTGTTATTAAGGCTCAGATTCATGCCGGTGGCCGTGGTAAAGGTACCGTTAAAGAGACTGGTTCCAAAGGTGTAGTGCTGGCAAAGAGCATTGATGAAGTTTTCGAAAAGTCAAAGGCGATTTTGGGTGGAACGCTGGTAACTCATCAAACCGGACCTGCCGGCAAAATAGTAAACAAAGTACTCATAGCACAGGATGTGTATTATCCAGGTGAGTCGGAGACCAAAGAATATTACATGAGCATTCTGCTTGACCGCGCCACCAGTAGGCCCGTGATCATGGCCTCTACCGAAGGAGGAATGAACATCGAAGATGTAGCAGCATCCACACCGGAAAAAATTATCAAGGAGTGGGTCGACCCGAGCATTGGTCTTCAGCCATTTCAAGCGAGGAAAGTGGCCTTTGCGCTGGGTCTTGAAGGGAATGCATTCAAGGAGATGATCAAGTTTGTGAATGCCCTGTACAACGCTTATGTAAGTACCGATGCCTCGATGTTTGAAATCAACCCAGTCCTAAAAACGTCTGACAACAAGATCCTCGCCGTGGATGGGAAAGTAAATCTGGACGACAATGCGCTTTACCGTCATAAGGACCTCGCTGAACTTCGGGATGTATCAGAGGAAGATCCCCTTGAGGTGGAAGCCGGAAAATCGGGCCTCAACTATGTAAAACTTGACGGCAATGTGGGCTGTATGGTCAATGGGGCTGGGCTGGCGATGGCAACCATGGACATCATCAAAATATCGGGTGGTGATCCTGCCAACTTCCTCGACGTGGGTGGCGGCGCCAATGCTGAAACTGTGGAAGCTGGCTTTAGAATCATCCTCAAAGACCCCAATGTGAAGGCTATACTAATAAATATCTTTGGCGGGATCGTTCGTTGTGACCGTGTTGCCAGCGGTGTTGTGGAGGCTTACAAGAAGGTGGGGAACATTCCAGTGCCAATCATTGTGCGGCTTCAGGGCACCAATGCGGAAGAAGGCGCCAAAATCATACAACAGTCCGGTTTAAAAGTCTTTTCTGCCATTTTATTGAAGGATGCGGCTCAGAAAATCAAAGAAGTTTTAGCGTGACAAGTGGTTTCCTTGTTGCGGTAATTTTCATAAATTGCTGCAAATGAAGGCTAATTTCATGAAAAGGTGTGTGTTAGTGGGCTTGTTAGCCTTACTGTTGTCGGCCGATTTTGTATCCGCGCAAAGCTTTTTCGCCATGCGGAGGAACCGGTCTCTTATGTTCGTAGGGGGTACAGGTACATCAACCTATTTTGGAGAGCTGTCAAATGATGGTGATTACCTTCAGGCCAAGCTGAACCTCAATGTAGGGTTGCAGTACTACTTTACAAACAGGATTGGTGTGAGGGCTGATATTACGTGGTTTCAGCTAACGGGATCGGATGCCAAGGCTGATTCAGAAGGCAGAAGGGTTAGAAATCTATCCTTTAGTTCAAACAATTACGAAATAAGCGGAGTGGGTATGGTGAGTTTGTACCCACAAGGCAGGAGCTTTTACCAAAGACCTGCTTTTAATTTATACGGTTTTATTGGAGTTGGCCTATGCTACTTCAATCCTACCGCTGACTATAAAGGAACCACCTACGCCTTAGCGCCACTTAAAACTGAACTTGTAAGCTACAGTCGGGTAACTCCAGTGATTCCAATGGGATTGGGCATACGGTTCAAGATGGGGCCTTTCGTAAATCTTTCTTTTGAAGGTGGATTTAGACAGACATTTACAGATTATCTGGATGATGTCAGTACGGTTCATCGCGATGCCTCGAAGTTCTCTAACCCAATTGCAGCAGCTCTATCAGACAGAGGAGTTGAGCTAACACCCCCATACGGACCACTCGCAGAAGGATCTAAAAGAGGAAATCCAGATTCCAACGATTCCTATATGCTATTTAACGCCAAGATTGAATATTATCTTCCCACAAATTTTCTGGAAAAAGATCGTAGCCAGAAGAAGTTTAAGAACAAGCGCAAGGCCTTTTATCGTTACAACAAGCGGGGTGGGCTGAAGTAAACGAACCTCGTTTTCCATGACGGGTAGCAAATAAGGAGTTGACATTGGACAAAATAAACAATTGATATTCTTATTCAAGGAGAGGTATATTATCTCCTTAATAGAGCCACTAGGGCTAAGCTAGGATTGCTACCTGAAATCTGAAACGCGCTTAAGATCAAGCACTTCGTACCTGGAGTAGTTACTTTTGTATTCAGGGACCAGCTCTTTCATCAATGCTACCATCTTGAGCTCATTACGATCGTTGACCAGATCTATAAATAGCTCTATAAACTTGTTAAAATCTTCATAAGAATATTCCTGCACTTTTGCGATC
>JAYVRH010000721.1:0-3197 GCA_043776495.1 Cyclobacteriaceae bacterium | reverse complement strand
AAAACATAGTCAACTTTGAACATGGCTGAAGAAAAAATGATAAGGTTGGGGCAGGCATCGAGGAAGCTCAACGTGGGCCACAATACCATTTTGGATTTCCTGGCCAAGAAGGGCTTTGTAGTGGAAAACAATCCCAACGCAAAGCTTAGTGCCGATCAGTTTACCATGCTCGCGAAGGAGTTTGCCTCTTCCGCTTCAGAGAAAATTGAAGCCTCTGTGTTGACCATAGGAGCAAAACACTCTGAAACACTTACCATTCAAAGTGACCCAACTACCCACCGTAAGAAGACGGATGATGATGATAACATCATGATCAAAAATCTTGGCTCGAAAGAGATCAAGGCAAAAGAAGAACCTAAACAGCCAGAGAAGGTTGAGCGAGAGAAAACAAAACTTGAAGGCATTAAAGTAGTTGGGAAGATTGATCTTGAGAAGAAGAAAGTAGCGGCACCCAAAGAGAAAGAGGAGCCTCCGAAAAATGTAGAGGCAGAAGCACCTCCCGAGGTGGTAGAAAAACCTCAGCCTCCTGAATTAGAATTGATCAAGGCGAAAGCCGATAGACTTCAAGGTTTGAAAGTGGTTGACAAAATTAGTCTGCCCGAAGAAAAGAAGTCCGCTGCTCCAACATCCGATAGCAAAGAAAAAGAGGATGCCCGCAAAAAGAGGCCTCGTAAGCGAATCCCATCTTCAAACAATGATAGTAAGGGTGCGGCACGGCCAAGTAGCGGTGGTAACAATGCCGCCCGTCGCGCTCCTGCAAGGACCGAAAAAGGAGAACCATCAGAAAAAGAAATACAAGACCAGATACGGGCAACGCTTGCAAAGTTAAGCGGAGGCCAGAAGAAATTTACGGGAGCTAAATACCGCAAGGAAAAACGGCAAGCTGTCTCTGACGCGAACGAAGAAAAGCTTTTACAGGAGCAAGAGGCTTCGAAAATACTTCGGGTTGCAGAGTTTATCTCTGCAAATGACCTTGCCTCCATGATGAATGTGTCAGTGAATGAAATTATTTCTACCTGCATGGGTCTGGGCATGTTTGTTTCCATTAACCAACGATTGGATGCAGAAGCAATCACAGTAATTGCCGATGAGTTTGGATATGAAGTTCAGTTTATTACTTCAGAGGAAGAGATCATTGAGGATGAAGAGAAAGAAGTTGAGGAAAATTTAAAACCACGCGCACCCATTGTTACCATTATGGGTCACGTTGACCACGGCAAGACTTCTTTGCTTGACTACATTCGCAATACAAAAGTAGTAGCCTCTGAGGCCGGTGGCATCACACAGCACATCGGTGCTTATGATGTCACCACCAAGAGCGGTCAAAAGATTGCTTTTCTGGATACACCAGGTCACGAAGCGTTTACGGCTATGCGGGCACGCGGTGCAAAGCTTACTGATGTTGCCATTATTGTAGTAGCTGCAGACGATGACGTCATGCCTCAGACCAAAGAAGCAATTAATCATGCACAAGTAGCAGGTGTGCCGATCGTCATTGCTATTAACAAGATGGATAAGTCGACGGCTAACCCTGATAAGGTTCGTGAATCTCTTTCAAAGAACAACATCCTTGTAGAGGAGTGGGGAGGGAAATACCAGAGCCAGGAGATTTCCGCAAAGACCGGGAAGGGAGTGGATGAATTACTTGAAAAAGTTTTGTTGGAGTCGGAGTTGTTGGTACTCAAAGCCAATCCAAACAAGCCTGGATCCGGGTCTATAATAGAAGCGTCGCTGGACAAAGGTCGTGGGTATGTAGCCACACTCATGGTGCAAACCGGCACACTCAAGGTGGGTGATATCATGGTTACAGGATCCAACTACGGCCGCGTGAAGGCCATGTTTGATGATACCGGAAGACGCTTAATGGAGGCAGGCCCTTCCTCCCCAGTACAAGTACTTGGATTGGATGGTGCACCCCAGGCTGGCGAAAAATTTGCAGTCTATGAAACTGACCGCGAGGCGAGAGAAGTAGCAACCAAACGTGCCCAACTGGTGCGTGAACAAAGCATCAGGACCAAAAAGCACATCACGCTGGACGAAATTGGACGACGAATTGCAATCGGCTCTTTTAAACAGTTGAACGTGATTGTCAAAGGCGACGTGGATGGATCTGTGGAGGCCCTTTCGGATTCACTTTTGAAGCTCTCCACCCCAAAAATTGGTGTAGGAATCATTCATAAGGCAGTGGGTCAGATTTCGGAGTCAGATGTCCTGTTGGCATCCGCATCAGATGCGGTTATTGTAGGATTTCAAGTGCGTCCTTCCGTCTCTGCGAGAAGGCTTGCAGAAAGTGAAGAAATTGAAATCCGCCTATACTCCATCATTTACGATGCCATCAACGACGTTAAGAGCGCCATGGAAGGTATGCTTGAAAAAGAGATGGAAGAAGTGATTGTGGGCAATGCTGAAGTGCGTAACGTATTCAAAATAACGAAATTTGGCACGGTTGCAGGCTGTATGGTTACCGATGGCTATGTGAAACGCGCTAATCCGATTAGGCTAATTCGCGATGGTATCGTGGTGTATGCCGGAAAATTAAGCACGTTGAAGCGAATCAAAGACGACGCGAGTGAAGTAAGATCTGGGTTCGACTGCGGTATGGGTATTGAGAACATGAACGATTTTCAAATCGGAGATGTAATCGAGAGCTACGAAAATCGTGAGGTGAAGAAAAGCGGACAATAGGACTATTATAAATCATAAAAAAACCTGACCGAAGATCAGGCTTTTTTCATGTCAAGTGTATTGACTTAGAACTTCACCTCGGGTGCTTTCTCTGAACCAGCTTCAGCTTTAAAATATCCCTTTTCACCAAAGCCAAACATGGAAGCAAAAATGATTGCCGGGAATGATCTCCGTGATTTGTTGTAATCATTCACGGTGTCATTGTAACGTTGTCTTGAAACATTGATGCGATTTTCTGTTCCCTCAAGCTGCGCCTGAAGGTCAAGAAAGTTTTGGTTCGCTTTCAGGTCTGGATAGTTCTCTGATACTACCAACAATCTACTCAAGGCAGAACTTAGGCCACCCTGCGCGTGCTGAAATGCAGCAAGGTTTTCCGGCGTTAGATTATTAGCGTCAATCTTAACTTGCGTGGCAGAAGCACGCGCTTCTATCACCTTCGTCAACGTTTCCTGTTCAAAGTTTGCATAACCCTTTACAGTATTGACAAGGTTTGGGATGAGGTCAGCCCGTCT
>JAYVRH010000720.1:0-10947 GCA_043776495.1 Cyclobacteriaceae bacterium | reverse complement strand
GGTCAAGCGAAAAACCCATTGGCTGCGGGCCCCAGCCTACCTTTGTAATATGACCGTTGGGTCTCACCAATTGCAAAGCAATCTTTAGTGTTGCACTGACGCCTGCTGCGTCAATGATAAAATCGGCACCCAACCCATCACGGCGCTTCGCCCATTCCAAAGCATCTCCGACAATGACTTCGCAACCATATTGTTTGGCAATATTCAGCCTGTGCTTATCTGCTTCCAGTCCCACAATGGCAACCTCTGCACCACACAGTTTGGCCATGGCTGCACACAGTACACCGATGGTACCGGGCCCCAACACAATCACACGGTCTCCGGGCCTGATGTGTGAATTCACTACAACCGCATTGTACGCCACGCAGCATGGTTCTGTCAAACAAGCATATTCAAAGAGCAGGTTTTCCGGTACACGGTGCAAGCATCTTGCGGGCACCCGAACATATCTTGTCATGGCGCCGTTGACACCATAACCAAATCCTTTTCTGTCGGGATCCAGGTTATACAAACCTGTTCTTGACAAGGGGCTATTCGGATTGATGACAGCAGCAGTTTCACTCACCACCCGATCGCCCTCTTTCCAACCAGTTACCCTCCTGCCGAGCTCCAGGATATGACCGCCAAATTCATGTCCGAGAACGACAGGATAATTGACCGGCCAACTGTGGTCGGAGGTCCATTGATGAAGGTCGCTTCCACATACACCCACGTTCACCACTTCCAACAACACATCCTCTTCGCCAATTTCAGGCCTCGCTATTTCTCTTATTTCTACGGATCCTTTTTCAGGTGCATAGTTCACTACGGCGGCGACAGTATTTTTTGTTTCCATGAAAAGAATAATTTAGAATCAATGTACGATTACATCGCCATACACATGCACTTTATCACAAATCATGCGGAGTGAAGCCTCCAGGTTGCCATCGGCGGTTCTGAAAGAATCTGCATCAATGGTGAGTGGCGCGCCCAGCACTACCAATGGTGCGCCATAAGCAGGACATTGTATGGCTTGTTCAAGGGATAAACCACCAACAGCCTGTACGGGTATCTTCACCGCCTTTACAACTTCTTTCAATTTGTCTAATGGACTTGGCATGCGCAATCCTTGTGCGGCAATGCCCCTTCGTTCATCGTAGCCAATATGGTGGATCACATAATCGCAGCCGAGGTCTTCCAGCCATTTTGCAGCTCCCACCATGTCAGGGCAACCGAGATTATCTCCCATCACTTTAACACCAAAATCACGGCCTGCTTTCACGACACATTTAATCGTTTCAGCATGGGCTCGTGCCATGACCACCACGTGGGTGGCCCCTGCCTTTGCCATCAGCTCTGCTTCGAGATAACCTCCATCCATAGTCTTTAGGTCGGCCACGATGGGAATTCCAGGAAAAGCTTCGCGAAGTTTTTTTACACCATGAAGTCCTTCCGCCAAAATCAGGGGGGTGCCCGCCTCCAGCCAATCTACACCGGCCCTCATGGCCATAGCTGCCGTCTCCAACGCTTCATCGATGTTGGTGAGGTCAAGGGATATTTGCACAATTGGTTTCATCGGATCATTATTAAATATAGAAAACTGATCGCCCAGGCATTAAGTTGTGGCTATTTAAAGATAGAAAAAAATTGTATTCACTAAATTTAACGGGGGTGCATTTTCAAAGTGTCGCTTTATGGGTTAAAGCCCAATCAATGCTTTTTTAGCCACAGCCTTAAGTCGCTGCCGTTGGTACACATCTTTGGGCCGGCTCAACCTTATTAGCTTAGTAACGGATAACTCAAAAGGATTTGACCTTATTACCTCATTACATGAGAAGAGGTAATAAGGTTTAGAACAGTAGTTGTGCATGAGTTACTAATGTAATAAGGTTTGATTTGCAGCTAACTTTTCGATTTCCCAAGATTGAGTTATCATTTTCGCTAAATGAGTGTCCTAACGGTAGGCCTTAAGGCCACGGCCAGTGTCAGTACTGTGAATGGGCTTTTAGCTATGACTAAACAATGACCTCTGCAAATTTGAAATGCCCTTTGCCTGTAGTTCACTAAAATCTATTAATTTTCGGTGATGTTAGCGCTATCACTGGTATTTAACAATTCATAAATAAGAACACATGAACAAATTCACTCCGATCTGCTTAATACTCGCCATTAGCATGATCACCTTCACTATGTTCGGGCAATCAGAATCCAAAAAGGATAAGATTATCGCGGACAGCAAAACAGCAAAAGCTGAGTTCATTAAAGCAGATGGACAGATGCAAGCGATTTTCACCAAATCTTATGGCTATGTCATCTTCCCCAATGTTGGCAAGGGGGGACTTGGCGTAGGGGGAGCAGCGGGCAACGGCGTAGCCTATGAACATAATAAGATGGTCGGGATGGCCAAGCTCTCACAAATAACCATTGGGTTCCAGGCAGGCGGACAAGCCTATCGGGAGGTGATATTTTTTGAATCAAAAAAAGATATGGACAGGTTTAAAGAAAACCGTGTGGAATTTTCTGCTCAAGTCTCTGCCGTGGCGGCAGCATCCGGGGCATCAGCGAATGCGAAATATGTGGAAGGTGTTATGGTATTTACAATGCAGAAGGGAGGGCTCATGTACGAGGCCTCGGTGGGGGGACAGAAGTTCAAGTTTGAGAGGTTATAGGAAGCTGAACAATAAATTTGAAACTTGGATTCACGACTTTAGAAATCAGAACGCCAAAAGAAATCTAAGCATTATGCCAACCAATACAAAGAAGAAGTTTGATGCCGTTGCCTTCATGAGAAAGCAGCGTGACAGAATCAGCAAAGAAACAGCTGACATGGACTTCGAACAGCTCAAAGAATATTTTAACAAACGCCTGAAAAAGCGCCCAGCCACCGACAAAAGCTAAACGCAATTGTTAGGGTGTGTGCGACGGTGACACGACTGGTGGAACGAAATAACTAACGAGAAGAAAAGCGCCATTGACAAAGGTCTGGCGGACATAAAAGCAGAAAGGGTGAAACCACCTAAGCAAGCCCAAAAGTTGAATGAAAAGTGGCTTTAATGCGAATTCAACCTTTAAATTGCCTTTTTGAAGTCTTCCATTTTTGAAAATACCAGGCCAAAATGATCCAATTTTGAACCTGATTGCAAATTTTACGTTCTTTGTATCACCAGATCACAATTTGAAAAGGCTGACCACCATATTTTTATCATCGCTCATCCTCTCGTCTGCGGCAGGGATGACCGTTGCTTTTCATTACTGTGGTCAATCTCTCCAGGACATCAATGTACTTGGTAAAGCGAAGTCATGTTGTGGCGGGGTTGAAATGCCGGGAGGCTGTTGCCACGATGAAAAGGTTGAGATAAAATCGGACGACTACCAATTGGCGCAGACCATTACCAACACCGGATTTGTTGCTACACTCATCTGTGAGCTTGCTTACCCCATTCTTGATTTTACATCCCAGTTTGAGAAAGTACAAACTTCTCATTTATTCTATCTGGACAATTCTCCTCCGCTGGCTGGTCCTGACATCGTCATTCTCACCCAGGCCTTCTTAATCTGACATCATAGTTGAAATGTTTTCCCTCTGACCAATCAGTCGCGGGGATGAGACTTTTTTAGTCTCTATTGCTCAATGCAAACTTTCAATATTATGATTCAAAATATCATTTCGTTTTCTATAAAGAATAAATTCTTCGTCCTTCTCGTCGCAGCGGGGCTGTTCGGTTGGGGTGTTCACTCAGTCCGAATCAACAAGATTGATGCGATCCCTGACTTGTCTGAGAATCAGGTAATCGTGTTCACACCCTGGATGGGACGCAGTCCCCAGATCATTGAAGATCAGATCACCTACCCGCTCGTCACCAACATGCAAGGACTTCCGCAGGTGAAGTATGTGCGTGGCAGTTCCATGTTCGGGATGAGCTTCATCTATATCATCTTCGAAGATCAGACGGATATTTATTGGGCAAGGCAACGTGTTTTGGAAAGACTGAACTCAGCGGTGAACAAACTACCAACAGGAGTAGTCCCTACATTAGGTCCGGACGGTACTGGCGTTGGACATATACTTTGGTACACCCTGGATGCGCCGGAGATGGATCTGGGTGAACAACGTGCCATTCAGGATTGGTATGTCAAGTTTGGGTTACAGAATGTTCGTGGAGTAAGCGAAGTGGCTTCCTTCGGGGGCTTTGAAAAACAATATCAGGTCACGCTTGACCCAAACAAACTCACTTATTATGGATTATCCATCCCAGAAGTCATCACCGCCATAAGAGCAAACAACAATGAAGCAGGCGGGCGCAAATTTGAAATGAGTGATATCGGATACATTATAAAAACAACCGGGTACCTCAAGTCAATTCAGGACATTGAGAAGATTTCCATTAAGACACAGAACACAGTGCCCATCCGTGTGAAAGACGTAGCCACCGTTCAGATGACGGGTGAGACCCGCTTGGGAATATTTGACTTGAATGGCGAAGGGGAAGTGGTGGGAGGAATTATCGTGATGCGCTACGGAGAAAATGCGGATGAGGTAATCGGAAATGTGAAGAAGAAGATGGAGGAAGTCGCGAAAGGTTTTCCTTCCGGGATGAAATTCAACATTGTCTATGACCGCAGTGGACTGATTGAAGACTCAGTCAACTCGGTCAAGCAGACGTTGATCGAAGAAATGATCGTGGTATCGCTGGTGGTCTTGATTTTCCTGTTTCATTGGAGAAGTGCGCTGAGCATCATTGTTCAAATACCCATCACGATCGCGACCAGCTTCATTTTGCTAAATGCTTTTGGAATTTCTTCCAATATCATGTCGCTCACCGGGATTGCACTTGCCATCGGCGTGATTGTCGACAATGGAATTATCATGGCTGAAAACTCTTATCGCAATCTGGCCTTGCGGCAGCAGGAGTTGAGTAAGGACATTAATAAATAAAATGATGCTACACTGGATCAAAAATATTTTCAAGAAGGATCAGAGCTACGTAAGATTGAGCGATGAAGAGCGCGAAAGCATCATTGAGAAGTCCTGTCAACAGGTATCTCGAGGCGTCTTTTATTCTACCATCATCATTATTGTTTCATTCCTTCCTGTGTTCATGCTCACCGGCCAGGAAGGAAAACTATTTCATCCCTTGGCGTACACCAAAACTTTCATCCTGATGGTCGATGCCATTCTGGTGCTCACGCTGGCGCCAGTGATGATCTCCCTTTTCATGAAAGGAAAGTTCCGGGATGAAAAATCAAATCCTATCGGTCACCTGCTCGAAAGAATCTACGAACCGGTGATCCGCGTATGTTTGAAATGGCGAAAGACCACGTTGGGTATTAACCTGCTTGCCCTTGGCATCAGCATTCCACTGCTCATGAGCCTGGGGTCTGAGTTCATGCCCCCATTGGATGAACAGTCCATTTTGTTCATGCCGGTCACCTTGCCTGATATTTCCAATAGTGAAGTAAAGCGAATTCTACAGGTTCAGGATAAGATCATCAAATCCGTTCCTGAAGTTGAAAAAGTATTGGGCAAAGCAGGAAGGGCAAGTACGCCCACCGATAATTCGCCGCTCAGCATGATCGAAACAATCATCCTACTGAAGCCAAAATCAGAATGGAGGCCTGGCATTACCAAAAAAGATATTGTCAACGAGTTGGATGCGAAACTTCAGATTCCGGGTGTGGTTAATGGATGGACTCAACCAATCATCAACCGAATCAACATGCTCTCCACAGGCATCCGTACCGATGTCGGTATAAAAGTTTACGGCCAGAACCTTGATAGCATCTACACGGTTTCCCAGAGCGTGAAAACATTATTGGAAGGAATACCAGGTGTAAAAGATCTTTACGTTGAGCCGATCACAGGAGGGAAATATCTTTTGATCGACATCAACCGCGATCAGATCGGACGATTCGGCCTGACTGTCGATGACGTAAACATGATCGTGGAGACGGCTATTGGCGGAACACCATTGGCTAATACCATTGAAGGGCGACAACGGTTTTCAATCAATGTACGGCTCGCGCAAGACTTCCGTAGCAGTTTAGAAACGATCAAACGCATCCAGATCAAAACGCCATCGCTCGGAACTATCCCACTTTCATCTGTTGCCGATGTTCGTTTCCAGGATGGTCCGCCAATGATTCAATCCGAGAATGCCTTGTTACGAGGTGCGGTGCTATTCAATGTAAGAGACCGCGATCTGGGAGGAACGGTAGAGGAAGCAATAAAGACCTTGAATTCACAAATGGGAACTTTACCCAATGGCTATTTTATCGAATGGAGCGGCCAGTATGAAAATCTCATTCGTGGTGAACGCACCCTCACGGTAATTGCGCCAATTGTTTTACTAATTATTTTTCTATCCCTCTACCTTGCGTTTAAGTCCATTCGTGAGGCTTTTCTCAGTTTGATCACAGTGCCTTTTGCCTTAATCGGCGGCGCATACATGATTTATTTCTACGGTGTCAATCTTTCAGTGGCAGTAGCAGTCGGTTTCATTGCGCTTTTCGGGATAGCTGTAGAGACGGGAGTTGTCATGGTGATTTATCTGAATGATGCCATGCAGCAGTTGATTACACTTAAAGGAAATTCCAGGGAAACCATCACGCGCGAAGATTTGAAAGAGTATGTTATTCGCGGAGCAGCAAAACGTCTTCGTCCAAAACTGATGACGGTGTCAGTCGCTTTGTTTGGCCTTGTACCTGTGCTGTGGTCTACGGGCGTAGGCAGCGATGTGATGGTACCAATTGTATTGCCCATGATTGGAGGAGTTCTCACATCGTCGACTCATATATTGCTAGTAACACCACTCATTTTTCTAATGTCAAAAGAATACGAGCTAAAGAAATTCGGAAAAATAGAAAGCCATGAAGTCAAACATTAAAAGCTTAAAATTGGAAATTAGAAAATTGAAATTGGGGAGATACTCCAAATTTCTATTTTCAATTTTCATCCTTCTGTCCTCGCAAACTGCAGTGAATGGCCAAGTGTCACTCGATAGCATTCTCTCTGTGATCAAGGACAGGAATCCGATGCTTAAAAACTACCGAGCTCGTGGAGAGGCGATGAATGCTTACGCGCAAGGAGCAAAAAGCTGGATGGCCCCAGAGGTGGGCGGGGGTCTGTGGATGTTGCCATACAAAAAAGCAGATGACCCGCGTGATCACGGACAGATTATGCTTTCGGTGCAGCAAAAAATTACCAATCCGGCGAAACTTCGTGCCAATCAAGGATACCTTGAATCAAAAGCTGCCATCGAGCAAGCCAGTGAAACCTATGTCTTCAATGAATTGCGGGCCCAGGCCAGGACAGCCTACTATCAATGGCTTGTTCTGCAGAAGAAAGAAAAAGTACTGAAAGAGAATGAACATATCATTGGGTTGGTACTCAAGATCGCAGAGGTCCGCTATCCTTATAACCAAAGCAAACTTGGAAATATCTATAAAGCACAAGGACGACTGGAGGAAGTTCGAAACATGATGTTGATGAACGAGACCCAGAGGATCCAAAAAAATATCCTGCTGAATCAGCTGATGAATGCTCCGAATGATTTCCGGTTCTCCATTGACACCACAAATCAAATTACGCAGTTCGTTCCTGCACCTGTAGACACCATTGTCTTCACGCAAAACAGGAGCGACATCCGCCGGATTGACAATAGTATCCACTCTATGAAACTCAATCAGGTGCTGGAAGGACATCAATCCAGGCCTGATTTCACCTTTAGTTTCAATCACATGATCGCACGGTCGAGCGAAATGCCCAATCAATTTATGCTACTGGGCATGGTGTCCATTCCAATTGCTCCCTGGTCATCCAAAATGTATAAGTCAAACGTCCGGGGGATGGATCAGGAAGTTGCAGCCATGAAAAGTGAAAGGGTGGCCATTCTGAATGAACTTCAGGGGATGACTGCCAACATGGCTGCAGAGATCAATACCCTCAGCAGGCAGATCAATAACTATGAAAATAGAATTGTCCCCGCCCTTCGTAAGAACTATGAAACGTTGATGCTTGCCTACGAACAAAACCAGGAGGAGCTGCCCATCGTGATTGATGCCTGGGAAACCCTTAACATGACGCAGATGCAATATCTAGATACCGTTCAGAAGTACTATGAAATGATTGTGAATTATGAAAAACAACTTGAGAAATAGATTGACAATTGTGCGCGTTTTGTCAATTGCTTTTTGTCAACTGTCAATTATACTGGTAGGCCAAAGCCTCCTGGCATCGTGCACAACCAACGAAGCGTCTCATCAACTCGACACATACACCTGCCCCATGCACCCGCAAATTGTTCGGGACACGCCGGGTACCTGTCCGATCTGTGGGATGGATTTAGTGCAGAAAGGAAGACCAGGAGAGGAAGTGATGATCACAAAGGAACTTAGTAACCTCATAAAACCTACAGCTGTAGCTATTGTTTCATCCATCAAAACGATAATGCCCGTCAGGAAGGAGATGATACTGTCTACCGAAGCAAAAGGAATTATAACTTATGATACTCGCAGGGCAACCACCCTTCCTATTCGCTATGGTGGCAGGATTGAAAAACTTTATGTTAAGTTTAATTTCCAACCCATTTCGAAAGGACAAAAAGTATTAGAGATATATAGTCCTGAGTTAGTCACCGCGCAACGCGAACTTCTGTACTTACTTGAATCAGATCCTGAAAATTCCCAACTAATCAATGGAGCAAAACAAAGGCTTTATCTCTTAGGTATTCCTGAAGGTGAGATAACGCAACTTATTACTTCGCGAAAAGAGTCCTATTCCTTCCCGGTTTTTAGTCCTGTGGATGGGTATATTATCGAAGAAGCGGCTCTGAACAGTCCCCGGTCTACGCCTGAACCGGCTTCCCAGAAAACAGGCATGGGTAATGGTATGAGCGGGATCGGAAGTGCATCTTCCAATTCAGATCAAAACAAAATTTTATCTACCGAAATTCGGATTCGTGAAGGAATGTATGTTTCTACGGGTGAAACCGTTTTTAAAATTGTAAACACATCACAAGTATGGGCTGAGTTCAACCTCTATCAGAAGGATGCAGCTAAAAGCAAACTGAATGACCCGCTTGAAATTTCATTCGACAACTCGAATAGTGAGGTTGTCAGTGCCAAAATTAATTTCATTCAACCGTTTTTTAAAGCGAGTGAGAATTTCATAAAGCTCAGAGTCTACCTGACCGACCCGAACGGGAAATACGAAATTGGTCAATTAGTGACAGCCCGTTTCAATACTACTTCCAAAAGCGGACTTTGGATACCAACTACTGCTGTTCTGGACCTCGGGGCACAGAAAATTGTCTTTGCAAAAAGACGAGGAGTATTTCGGCCGCGGTCAGTTGAAACCGGCAATGAGTCTAATGACTGGACTGAATTAATTACCGGAGCTGATGAAAGTGATAGCCTCGCATACAAAGCCCAATTTATGGTGGACAGTGAGAGTTTTATTAAAGTCAACAAAAAGAGATAGATCATGGAGCGAACCACAAATTCATTTTACATATTGATTATCTTCTTTAGCCTCACGGCGTGCGGGAAGAAGGACGAGCGTGCGAACAATGGAGAAGTGATAGTTAAATATACTTGCCCCATGCACCCCCAGATTGTTGAAGAGAAGCCAGGCACTTGTCCGATATGTGGTATGGACCTGGTCCAGATCAAACACCATGGAAGTGGAAATGATATCATGCTAAGCGATGGTCAGATCAAATTAGCCAACATCACTACTACGCTTGTTAAGATTGAAGATATCGGCAAGACAACAATCCTGACAGGAAGGCTGGCGATAAATGAACAGCAAACGGAACTGGTTAGCAGCCGGGTTGCTGGAAGGATTGAGAAACTTGCAATCAAGGAAATTGGGCAGCGGGTAACACAAGGTCAGGTCCTTTACGAAGTTTATAGCGAGGAACTCCTTACCCTGGAACAGGAATATTTATTAGCCTGGCAACAAGCCGAGCAACTTGGCCAGCAGGAGAAACGATATCAAACGTTTTTAGAAGCGGCGGAAAAGAAGCTTATACTTTTTGGATTAAGCAAAGCCCAGATTGCTGAACTCGGTAGAACCAAAAGGACCGATTCGAGGATTGCATTTCCAGCTCCTGCTTCAGGAATCATAGCTGACGTGAATGTTACCGAAGGTCAATATGTCACTGAGGGAAGTTCACTTTACCGCATCGAGCGATTGGAAAGAATTTGGGTCGAAGCTGACCTGTACCCGAATGAAGTGGCGTTCATAAAGAAAGGAGACCTGGTCGATGTAGTTGTTTCGGGCTTTGAAAATAACACAGTCAAAGGCAAAGTAACTTTCCTTAGTCCGGAGTACCGGGCCGGTAGCCAGATCATAACCCTTCGGGTAGAAATTGCCAATCAGGAAAGAAACTTTTTGCCAGGCATGCAGGCGAATGTGTTATTGTCGCATTCCGGAAAACAAGCAATTGCGTTGCCAATGGATGCCGTTATTCGCGATGAACGGGGCAGTCATGTATGGGTGCTTACACCTGAAGGAGCCTATGCTTCACGGATGGTAGAAACTGGAATTGAAAGCGATGATAAAGTGGAGATCACGGCCGGGATTAAAGAGAAGGAGAATGTAGTGATCACTGGAGCTTATTTATTGTACGGAGAACTTGTCTTGAAAAAAGGAGGAGATCCGATGGCTGGACATAGTCATTTTTAGAAAACAGAACCAATAATCGTAAATCATAAATCGTAAACCATAAATCCTTAACAAATGATTCACAAATCTAATTCAACCGTTTGCGCTGCGGCATTGGCAATTGGCATGCTTTTTTCAGCTTGTTCCGGAAACAAACATGAAGGTCATGACCAGGAGAAGGAAGCTGATAAGATGACTGAAATGAAATCCGATAAGGCGCCAGAAGTTATGCCCTCAGAAGTAAAAGCATTTGAGAATGTTGATCCTTCTGTCAAAACCCAGATCAATGGTTTTCTCACAGA
>JAYVRH010000719.1:0-3201 GCA_043776495.1 Cyclobacteriaceae bacterium | reverse complement strand
ACAAATCTATTGGTCTCCTTTGGCGGTCGGTGACGTCTTGAAGTTTCGGGTGAATAGAACCAGCAGTATAAAACTCTTTGAAATTGAAGCTTGCGTTGATATCCGCGGAGAATGGAGATCCCTTTGTTCCACGCAACAGCAATGATGGCTTGAACCTGAATGACCATTAAACCAACACCCACTTTGTCAATAGAGGAAGCCAAAAAGCCAGAGTGGTATCTTATGAAGTGCGCCCGCTTCAATATCATCTGCCGCCACGTAGCTGTTCTTCACTCCTTGTAGTTGCGAGCTGCTTTTGCCCCTTCCACCTATCTCGAATGTGTACTTCTCATTGACCAGAAAATCACCCATTAAGGGCAACGACAAACGGTATCCGGCGTTTCGAAGTTGATTGAGAAAAAACGATTCCCGGAGCGCTCCCCGATTTGCCTTTTCGGGGGAGAGCGCTACATGCAGATTCGTATTCTCCAAATAGATCTTATCGGGCTTTTGCAGATTACTGATGCTCTTTCCTTCTGCAGACAGCGTGTTGATCAACCGTGCTTTGTCCAGGTAGTAAATGTATTGAACCAGTGTATTCCGATGGATGCCAGTCTTCTCGCTGAGCTTGCTGATGTTGGGCTTGAAAGGAACATTGGTGGCAAGAATGTAAAGTAGTTGGTAGATTTTCCGGGTATTGGATGGATCAAATCCGTCAATAAACCTGATATCCGTTTCAATGATCATTTTCACCATTTGCTCCACCCGTATGGAGTAGGAGTCCTTGCTTTCAAGAAAGAATGGATAGTAGCCACTTTGCAGATACTGATCAAAGAATTGCAGGGGTTTGATGGCGGCTGCAATCTGGCTGACAATTTCGACGTGGTGTCGCAGGATGTTGTCAAGCGTGAGACTATCGCTTGTATAAATCCCAGTAAATTGAAGGTACTCCCTAAAAGATAGCCCGGGGAGTTCATACTGAACAGCCCGGCGACTAAGGTCGGCGTTTTGTCTCAGCATGTCCATGATTGATGATCCTGTGAAGACAATCCTGAGATCCTTGTAGAAGTCGTAGGTGTTTTTCACCTCGCGCGCCCAGTCAGGGTACTTATGAACTTCATCGATATACAACATCTTGCCTCCCTGGTGCCGGAATGCTTCTGCAAAATCACTCAACCTGTTTTCCGTGAAATAGATATCGTCGAGCGTGATGTAAGCGGCTCCTCCCGCGAGTCCGTACTGTTGTTTTAGGTGCTGCAATAGCAACGTGGTTTTACCGGTGCCTCGTGCACCGATGATTCCGATCAGGCGGTCTTTCCAATCTATTTTTGAAGCGAGCGATCGAATGAGCCCCAAAGACTGATTTTGGACCAAAAGGTTCTATTTTGAGAGAATTTTCTCCATTATGCTGTTTCAAAACAGCACTATAGACAATAAATGCTTATTAGAATGTGCTAATTGAATAAGCCTGAAACGATTGATCAGCGCGTATAAGATCTACCTCAATCTCTCTCCATTCTTTCAGCGCCAGATTTTGTCCATCGGTCAACGTCTTATTTTCTTTTTGCGCGGTGACTGCTTCTGTGTAGGCAAGGCGTTTGTTGCGGATATCCTGGAAGAAGATGGTGTTGGTGACAAACTCAACGATGGCTACCAATGGAATGGCCTTGTAGAATCACCTGCGAGAGACTATATCCAAGTCTATATTCCTCGCTACATTGTATTGCTGTTTTAATTGCTATCAGTTTTGCGTTTGTCATTGTTCTACTTTTAAATCTTACTACAACACGGTTCAACATTTGTGATGTCGAACACGCAATAAGCCATATCTTATATTTTCTCTATCTGCATTAGGCATTGCAAAGTCCAAGCAGCTATTCATAAGTTGATATGATATTTTTTGTATCTTTAACCTACTTTTCAACATCTTTATTGATATGCAAACTATTTCACTTACTGTACCTGATGCAGCCGCCCGGTTACTGAATGATCTTACCCCGGAGAATAAAGAAAAACTGAGCGCGTTTGTACAATTCTGGCTTACCTCTTTTGCCAAAACAGAAAAACAAACCGCCCTGCAGATCATGAAATCCATCCAACACAAAGTCGCATCAAAGAATCTCTCGAAAGCGGAGGTGCAGGAATTGATCAATGATTCCATGTCGTAAACCATGCGAGTGGTTATCGATACCAATGTTTTAGTCAGTGGCCTCTTAAAACCAGAATCACTTCCAGCCGTGGCGGTAGAGCGTGTGTTACAGAATGGCACTTTGTTACTTTCGCCCGAACTGCTTACCGAATACGAAAATGTACTTTCGCGAAACAAATTTTCGAAGGCTTTTAGTTTGGTAGAAGTGCAGCTTTTGCTGGTTGCCCTTGTAGCGGAGGCTGTGTTTATCATTCCGTTTACAGAAGTGGCTGATTGCGTAGATGCTTCTGACAATAAATTATTGGAACTGGCGGTAGATGGATTGGCCGACTGCATTATTACTGGTGATGACCATTTGCTGGTACTCCATCCCTTTCGGGGAGTACTCATTCTTTCCCCGGCTGCTTTCTTAAAATTGTTTTGACGAAGCAGTCCATGGTCGATGTTCAATGGTCCGTAGGGTAAACGCCACTGTGATGAATTGAGACCTATCGACTGTGGGCGTTGTATTAACTGCTTCATTTTTCTGCCTTTTTGACTCTTTACTGTCATTTCATCTTTCAAAAAATAAAGGCAATCATCCCGATCACACCATAATAATATAGTATCTCTCCAGCCCAAAGTAGGATGTGCGAGTGGATGAGACCAAAGACCACCAGCCAGGCCATCCGCTGATAGAACAATGCAGTGGAGGACCCTCCGTCTCTTTCCTTGTTGATGGTAAAGAGGATGATCCCTGCTCCAAAGATTTGTTTCTTGAATACCGACCATCAGGAAGAGGTCACTTCCCAAACTAGATGTATTTGGCTGAATTGCAGTTTTTTACCTCTTTTTAGGGCACGTGGAATTAATCCGCTTGCTAATAAAACTGCCTGACCATGCCTCAGAGAAAATACGGGAATAATCTATTCAATTAGCTTCCGTTTCATTGGCTGAATTTTCCAATACGTCAGCGACCTCCACAGCCATTCACATGGACCATACAAAAAGTGTTTCAGCCAGGGTGCGCTATAAACAAGTTGAAGTATCCAGATGCCAAAGACGATAAAATAGATTTTGTAGTATTCCAGTTC
>JAYVRH010000718.1:0-10959 GCA_043776495.1 Cyclobacteriaceae bacterium | reverse complement strand
TACGGTGATCCTTATGACATGGACGTAGCGGGAAAGTTTGTGGATATCCTTTCAACCCTTGAAGTAAAAATTGTTTCACTCGCAGATACCATCGGAATTTCCAGGCCTGAACAGATAAGTTATCTCTTCACCCTTCTCAACCACGACTTCCCTTCCATCGAGTTCGGTGCTCATTTGCATGCCCATCCTGCAAAAGCCATTGAGAAAATTGAAGCGGCCTTTGAGGCAGGCTGTAGACGATTTGATGGAGCGATCAAAGGCTTAGGTGGCTGCCCGATGGCAGAGGACGAACTGGTCGGAAACCTTGCCACTGAATCCATACTTGCTTATCTTGACTCAAAAGGAATTGATACTCACATTAACCAAATTGAATTTGCGAGGTCTATGGAACTTGCAGAGGAAATATTTCCAGGAAAATGAATCTGAAGTTATCAATCTTTTGTGGGTTCTAATTTATTAATTTTTATGCGGCTAGCCAACAAGGCTATTTAATCCTCCCCTTTGGTCCTTCGCTAAAAAACTCAAAGCTTTGAAAATCGGGTTTAATATCTAAATCATATGTGGCTAAGTTCATACCAATAAATTGGAATTAGTTATTATTATCTCCCCTTATACATCTTGCCCGGCAGCGAGATCACCGCATTCTTAAATTCCAATGTGAGCAGGAGCGAGGCAAGCAATCCCTGAGCAAGGCCGGTCTGCGCACTTAACTCATCAATCATGATTGGTATGTTTTTTTGCTGAAGCACGTTTAGTACAGCTTGTTCATCAGGCTCTAGGTCGAGGCTAAGCTGTGTGTTTGGCTTTTCACTTCCAACGTTCCAGTTCATGATATATTCAAGGTCCTTTACAGACATCAGTAAACTCGCTTTATTGATCTTGATCAGTTTGTTGCAGCCTTCTGAAAAGATACTGCCTATATTCCCAGGTATCGCAAAGACATCTTTATTGTAGCTGTTGGCAATTTCGGCGGTGATCAAGGCACCTCCTTTTGCGGCAGCCTCCACCACAATCAGGGCGTCGCACAAGCCGGCAATGATGCGGTTACGGGCGGGGAAGTTGTGGGCATCGGGTTGGGTACCGAAATGATTTTCTGTGATAAGGCCACCCTGGTTTGTCATTCGCATAGCCGTTTCTTTGTGGGAAGCAGGATACATGACATCCAGGCCGCTGCCCAGGACGCCCAGAGTATTTAGTCCATGTTTGAGAGCCTGTTTGTGCGCATGGATATCTATGCCGTACGCAAGGCCGCTAATAATTACGGGGCCATGAGGGGTCAGTTCTTCGATGATCCTCTCAACTTGTTCTTTTCCGTAAGAAGTAGCCTGCCTGGTTCCAACGATGGCGATTGTCTTACGATGATTTAGATTGATGTTTCCTTTCACATATAAGAGGGAAGGAGCATCGTCAATGCTCTTTAGACGTACAGGGTAGGCCTTGTCTGTGAACAAGATTATCGCTGTCTCTTCCCGCTCTGCTTTTCTGAATTCCTGTTCGGCCTGGTCAAATGCTTTTCCATGATGGATGGCTTCGGCTGTTATTTCGCCAATACCTGGAATCTTTAATAGCCTCCCTCTTGATTGCTTGAATACTTGTTCTGCTGACCCGCAATAACTTACCAACTGCTTAAGCAGAATGTCACCTACCCCCGGTACGAAATGCAGGGCCACAAAGGAAATGCGTTCCTGATCCATCCTTAGACGAAATAAGGCTATGCTGCGCTATTGCGCAATCAGGAAAACAATACAATTTTATTGGAATTGGGAATAGGGAGACCTACTGCATTTTATCCCGGACTTCAACCAGGAATTTTCTAATGTTTTTGAGGGAATCCATCAGCTCCATCTTGTCTTTAATGGCGATGGCGTCGTTTTTTAACATCTCCTTGGCACCATTCAAGGTAAAGCCTTTTTCTTTAACAAGATGGTAGATTACGCGAATCTGATCGATGTCTTCCTTTGTGAATTGGCGGTTTCCTTTGCGATTTTTCTTGGGCTGAAGAATGTCAAATTCAGTTTCCCAGAAGCGGATCAATGAAGGGGCTACATTAAACTGTTCGGCTACTTCACCGATCGAATAATATAACTTTTCTATTTCTTTTTCTCTGTAGGCCATGAAGTCAATTAGCCGTGATGTAGTCATCACCTGATGCAAAGTAGCAATTCTTTTAATCGCAAAGCAATGAAGTGAAAATTATTTCATCTACAAGATGTCAACACTACTTTGTGGAATTCCTGATCCATCCGTCGTCGCTTATGGTGAGGTTGGTTTCGGGAAAATCTTCGCGTGTGAGTTGCTGAATTCGTTGCAGCACGCGTCTTTCCACATCGATTTTCACTTTTGTCCGGGTGCTTTGGTCAGTAGAAGTAATGTGAGCCTGTAGGAATACTCCTTTTGGAGTAGTAAACACTTTAACGATCGGCGCCAGGCCATTCACCCCTGTAATGTTCATACCATAGGTACAAAAGTTGCCCATGCTATAGGAGATAAAGCGATTTTTATAGACTTCCACCCCTCTCGTGTGGTGAGGACCATGCCCTAAAACAATGTCGGCACCCGCGTCGATCATTTGATGGGCAAACTGGTATACGTTGCCACGATTTTCCCCATGAAACAATTCGGTTTGACGCACCACATGCTGATACTGCGGTCCCTCCGCACCACCATGAAAGGAAACAATCACAATGTCTGCCAATGAATCAACGTGCGCCACTAATCTTTTTGCTCCAGTGCTATCGTTGAGGTTCAGGCAGTTGCTATTGGGGGCGAATGCAACCAAGCCATATTTGATTCCATTTCTTTCAATCAGGGTCCAGGGCTTTTGCAGTTGTCCTGCGTATGAAATTCCGGCTTCCTCCAGTGTTTCCATAGTGCTTTTTCTTCCCAGATCCCCAAAATCGCCTGCATGATTGTTTGCAATGCTCAGGATGTCAAATCCTGATCGTACCAGGTTTTGAACATAGGTTACCGGGCTTCGAAAAACATAACACACCTTAGGGTCCCGACAGGTTTTTGGTGTACCACCTTCGTTCAGCAGCACACCTTCCAGGTTGCCAAATGTGACGTCTGCATTATTAAGAATATTTTCAACATCTTTCATTAGGCCTGCGCCATTTTCAGCAGGCAATATTCCATTTTCATAATTACTGCCCATCATGATATCACCTACGCCAATCACGGTGACGGTATCTTTTCGCCCCTGGCCTACGCTTAAGGTAGGTTGACTTAGAATGATTAAAAATAGAACCGAGGTACAAATCTTCATGCCTGATTTTGAAATGAGGTGCAAAGAAATCAATTCGGATGGATAATGAAAAGAACATCTTATGCCACCAGGACACAACGAAGTCAAAGAAAACGCCAAGTGGCCTTGTGTCCTCTATTTAAAAAATACGATCGCTCCAGCCAGTGGAGATCGTATGAAATGCAGGTCACGCAAAGCCGCAAAAGAACGCGAAGCTAAACTCGGCCGCATTCTGATGCCTTCGCGACTTTGCGTGAGATATTGTTGCCACATTTAAAACTGGAGGCAGATTTCGAAGTGGAACAGTTATTTTAAGGATAACATCGGGCCCTTATTCGGATACTTTGTGTCAAAATGATTTTACCCATTCAAGCCGAGCTACTGCCGTATTAGCGGCTTATGCTCTCCAAAAATTTCCCTTCATTTCTATCTGCGACTGCTTAAATTTGCCATTTGATTGATAATACATGATGGATTCGGCTACGATACGACGCAAGTTCCTGGAGTTTTTTGAAAGCAAAGGTCATCAGATTGTGGCTTCTGCTCCCCTGGTACTGAAAAATGATCCAAGCTTGTTGTTTACCAATTCAGGCATGGTCCAGTTCAAAGATTATTTCCTGGGCAATAGCGTATCAAAATACAAGCGCATCGCCGATACCCAGAAATGTCTTCGCGTAAGCGGCAAGCACAATGATTTGGAGGATGTAGGATTGGATACGTACCACCATACCATGTTTGAGATGCTCGGCAACTGGTCGTTTGGAGATTACTTTAAAAAGGAAGCGATTGGCTGGGCGTGGGAATTGTTGACGGAGGTTTATGGACTGCCCAAAGACCGGTTGTATGCCACTGTTTTTGGTGGCGACAAAGGTGACAACCTGCCGGTGGATGAAGAGGCGAAAGAACTGTGGAAGCTATACTTGCCGGAGGAACGCATTCTTAATGGAAATAAGAAAGACAACTTTTGGGAGATGGGAGAGGCTGGTCCATGTGGTCCGTGTTCGGAAATACACATTGACCTGAGACCCGAAGCAGAGGGGAAGAAGAAGTCAGGAAGAGAATTGGTGAACAGCGACCACCCTCAAGTTGTAGAAATATGGAATCTGGTCTTTATCCAATTCAACCGTCTCGCCTCAGGAGCACTGGAGCCGCTACCCGATAAACATGTTGACACGGGCATGGGCTTTGAGCGCTTGTGCATGGCCATTCAGGGGAAGACTTCCAACTATGATACGGATGTCTTTCGACCCATGATGGATTTTATTGCAACCCATGGTAACGTGAAGTATGGTAACGACACCAAAACAGACATCGCCATTCGCGTGATGGCCGATCATATTCGAGCAGTTTCTTTTGCCATCTGTGATGGACAGCTTCCCTCGAATACGGGAGCTGGATATGTGATCAGGAGGATATTGCGGAGGGCGGTACGATATGGATTTTCGTATTTGGGCTTCAAAGAACCTTTCTTATACCGACTTGTGCCCTTACTTGCTTTACAATTGAAGGATGTCTTTTCTGAACTCCACCAACAGGTGGATTATGTGAGCAAAGTCATGCATGAGGAGGAGCATTCATTTCTAAGGACCTTAGAAAGAGGCCTCAAAAGGATTGAATCAATCAAGACAATTGGAGGTGAGCAAGCATTTGAATTATACGATACGTTTGGTTTTCCATTTGACCTGACTTCATTGATTGCACGGGAGCGTGGCCTTGCGGTGGATGAATCTGGATTTAGGGTCGAGATGGCCAAACAAAAATCCCGCTCTAAGGCTGCGGCCGTAAAGGAAACCGGTGACTGGGTGTTGGTTGGTGATGACAGCAAATCAGAATTTATTGGATATGACCAATTAACTTCTACTTCCAGAATCGTAAAATTCCGAAAGGTCAAGCAAAAGAATACAGAACTGTTTCAGTTGGTGCTGGATAAGACTCCTTTTTATGCAGAGAGTGGCGGTCAGGTAGGAGATACCGGGGTCATCGAATCTGCAAACGAAAAAGTGTGGGTGATTGACACCAAGAAGGAGAATGACCTGATTATTCACTTGACAGAATCTCTTCCCGAAAAGCTGGAGGGTGAGTTTTTTGCTGCTGTGAATGAAAGTAAGCGAAGACGTTCAATGAACAATCACTCCGCCACCCACCTTCTTCATGCAGCCCTCCGTCAAGTACTCGGCAAGCATGTCGAACAAAAAGGGTCTCTCGTAAACGAAAAAATTCTTCGGTTTGACTTCTCTCACTTTGCACCCATGACCGATTTGGAGATTGCAAAAGTAGAAACCATGGTAAATGAAAAGGTGAGAGAGAATATAGCCCTCAACGAACAGCGCAACGTACCCATAGATCGGGCGAAGAGCCTCGGTGCCATGGCATTGTTTGGTGAAAAGTATGGTGAGTTTGTTAGGGTCATCACTTTTGATCCTAAGTTTTCTGTGGAGCTGTGTGGAGGAACACACATCAAGGCAACCGGGAGCATCGGGTTGTTCAAGATTATTTCCGAGAGTTCGGTGGCTGCCGGTGTGCGTCGGATTGAAGCGGTGACTGCGGAAGGTGCGCAGGAGTATGTGACGGGTGCCATGGCTTTATTAGGGGAAGTAAAAACCCTATTGAAAAACCCTAAGGACATGGCGGCTTCATTGCAAAACCTCATTGAAGAAAGGCATGCATTGGAGAAGAAGGTGGAAGTCTTTCAGCAAGAGCGTTCCAATCAGCTAAAGGATGAACTCGCACGCAAAGCGATCAAAGCTCACGGCCACACACTAATCCTTGAAAGAGTGTCTGTGCCCAATGCTGATGCTTTGAAAAACATTGCCTATGGACTAAGAAATCAGTTTGATGACCTGCTGATGGTACTCGCCGCCGACATTGACAGCAAGCCCCAGGTGGCGGTCATGATTGGGGAGAAGTTGGAGGCCACCAAAAAATTTCATGCCGGCAATATGGTGAAAGAATTGGCAAAGGAGATTGATGGCGGGGGTGGAGGTCAGCCGTTCTTCGCGACTGCGGGAGGTAAAAATCTGAATGGGTTAAATGCTGTGTTGGAGAAAGCGAAAGAACTTATAAAAGGTTGAAGTTTATACCTGTTAGATACCTGTTCGGTTTTATAAACCCAACAGGCATAACCAGGAAAAGTCATAGGAATATTTAAATGGACAAGTCAACAAGGGACAAGTACGAAGTGGTCATTGGCCTTGAAGTCCATGCTCAGTTGCTTACCAAAAGCAAAATTTATAACTCTGACTCCGCCAGGTATGGCAGTCCTCCCAACACAAATGTGAGTGTCATTACGTTGGCACATCCCGGTACCTTGCCGAAGTTGAATAAGCGCGTGGTGGAGTTTGCAATAAAAATGGGTCTGGCCTGCCATTCAGAAATCTCCAGGCTTCAGATATTTGACCGCAAGAACTATTTCTATCCAGACCTTCCCAAAGGCTATCAGATCACGCAAGACCGCACTCCCATTTGCAATGGCGGATATGTTACAATCAACGCCAACAACGGTGACGAGAAGCATATAGGCCTCCATCGCATTCATATCGAAGAGGATGCAGGCAAATCGATCCATCTGGTAACAGAGAGCGATACACTGGTTGATTTCAACAGGGCAGGAGTAGCCTTAATTGAGATTGTGACGAATCCGGAAATACACAGCTCCTCAGACGCCGCCACATTTCTTAGTGAGGTCAGAAAGCTCGTGCGCTATCTGGATATCTGCGATTGCAATATGGAAGAGGGATCGCTCCGCTGTGACGCCAACATCTCGATGATGTTGAAGGGGGCGAAAGAATTTGGTAAGAAAGTGGAGGTAAAAAATATGAACTCCATCCGGAATGTTCACCTGGCCATTGAATATGAAATTGAAAGGCAAATAGAACAACTAGAGCACAACAAACTGGTTGTTTCAGAGACCCGTACCTTCAATGCAGGCGATTGCAAAACCTATGGCATGCGTACCAAAGAGGAACTGAATGATTATCGGTATTTTCCAGATCCGGATTTGAGTCCACTGGAAGTCTCTGAATCGTGGCTCAACGATATAAGGGCTTCGATGCCACTGTTGCCTCGTGAATTGCGCTTGAAATTTATCTCACAATATCACTTACCAGACTACGATGCGGGTGTGTTGACGGACATTAAAGAAGTGGCATTCTATTTTGAGGACCTCTGCAAACACACGCACAACTTTAAAGCGGCTTCTAATTGGGTCATGGGCCCCGTGAAATCCTTCTTAAACGAACGAGGAATTGAAATCAGACAATTTCCGGTTTCGGCAAAAAGGCTGGCAGACTTGATTGCTTTGATCGATGAGGGAAAAGTCAGCTTTGCGGCGGCCTCTCAGAAAATATTCATTGAGCTTCTGAACGATCTTTCAAAATCGCCGTTGGAAATAGCGGAGGAGCTGAATTTAATTCAGGACAGCAACACGGATTCGATTGCACCGATCGTTGACCAGGTAGTCAAAGAATTCCCATTGAAAGTGGAAGAATATAAGAACGGCAAGAAAGGCATCATCAGCATGTTCATGGGTGAGGTGATGAAACGAAGTCAAGGTAAGGCTGATCCGAAAATTGCTACTCAATTGTTAACCAAAAAATTAAATTCGCTATGAGATTTATTAGATTGTTATTGATCCTTATTTCCTTGGCAGCTTGCGCGAGTCCCAAAAAGGAGGTACCAGGCTGGGATGTTACCATCAAAGGAAAAGTAGGCTTCCCGCAGAAAACGGGCGACATCGTGATCAAGGAGATTCGCGAGGACCAGCAAAAGCCTTTTGAAGACACGATTAAGCTAAAAAGTAATTATACCTATGAGAAGAAAATCAGGATAACCGAACCGGGTTATTATCAGCTCATTTTTTATAAGCGTCAGTACATTAACATCATTCTTGACAAGAGTAATTTGGAAGTCAATGTGGAGGGCAATGATCCAGGTGGATTTTTTGAAGTGAAGGGTTCACCTGATCAGGAATTGGGTGCGCAGGTGCAAAAGATTGTGAGAGAAGCGCAGTCGTCAACCGAAGCTCAGGCCATCGAGGCGGAATTTCAGGAGGCAGCCAGAAAAAACAATGAACCAAAGATTCTTGAGCTGCAGGAAAAGTATCAACTCCTCATCGACAAATCTTATGAACAGGTCGCTAACCTGCTGGGGCAGCAGCCGCCTTCACTGGGATTGATTAACCTGTTGCAGAACGGCAACGCCATTGACCACGATAAGTATTTCTCTCTTTTTACAGAGACCTCTGATAAATTCAAGCGTGAATGGCCGGACAATCGCTATGCAAAAGGTTTTGTAGCGTTTGTAGAAAATCTTAATAAGACGGCCCTCGGTCAGCCAGCGCCGGAAATTTCTTTGCCCAATCCCGATGGCAAAATCATTAGCCTCTCCTCACTAAAAGGGAAATTCATCCTCGTAGACTTTTGGGCTAAATGGTGTGGTCCCTGCCGTCGCGAAAACCCAAATGTGGTGAAGGCCTATCATCAGTTCAAAGGCAAGGGCTTCGATATCCTCGGCGTTTCGCTAGATCGGACAAAAGAAGACTGGCTGAAGGCTATCCAGGAAGATGGACTTGTCTGGAACCATGTTTCCGATCTGAGATATTTTGATTCACAAGCAGCAAAAGACTATAACATCAATGGAATCCCTTTTTCTATTCTTGTCGATCCAAATGGAATCATCGTTGCTAAGAATCTAAGAGGGAGCGGGCTACAGAAAAAGTTGATGGAGGTTTTGAAATAGGGCTAATAAGTATTGAATGAAGAGCTTTCAACTTTAAGCAAATAGCTTTCCGCTAATTCGTCGCTGTGAAACAGAAAGAAATAATATTCGCCCCCATCTGTAGGGCTTCCTGCCTTTTAGCTTCCGGGTCGTTGTGAATTCTTGGATCTTCCCATCCATTTCCAAGGTCGCATTCGAAAGAATAGAAAACTATCAATCTTCCTTCATAGGATAAACCCAAACCTTGAGCAGGCCTTCCATCATGTTCATGAATTTTTGGCAACCCTTTCGGGAAATTGAATTTTTGATGATAGATAGGATGTGTAAATGGTATCTCGACCAATTCCAATTCAGGAAATACTTTCTTCATTTCAAGGCGGATGAATTTGTCCAGACCGTAATTATCATCGATGTGCAGAAAGCCTCCCCCGATGAGATAATTTCTTAGATTCTGTGCCTCCTCGGTAGAGAATACGACATTGCCATGCCCTGTCATATAAAGATAAGGATATGAAAAGAGGTCTCTGCTCCCTACCTCGACTGCATCTTCATCGGCTGCCAGATTCATGGCTAAATGTTCGTTGCAGAACTTGATCAGGTTGGGTAAAGCCGTCTTGTTGGCATACCAATCACCTCCACCGCCGTATTTCAATTTGGCAATTTTAAGCTGGGCATAGGCATCTCCTTGGGTTACCAATAGCAAGATCAGGAGGATTAACTTCGTGATTGTATCAGGAAACAGCCTTTTTACTACCATTTTCGACCTTCTTAAATTTTTCTCCATGCTTATTAAACCCTTGAAAGAGTTCAAGGTCTAAACAACAAAACAAACAAAAACCACCATGAAAACTATGAAAAACTTATTTGGAATGAGAGGGCTGTCGTACCTGACGGTAGCGTTTATCGTGTTCCTCGCTTCCTGTAGCGACAACAACAAGATCGATTTTACAGCGAGCGATGCTTCCAATGTGGAAGGTGAGTCAACATCAGATTCTTACTCTACGGATGCGTCTGATGTTTCCACAGACGTGGTAGGTGGTCTTAGTGATTTGCAATTAGGTGGCCGTGAATCCGAGGAGATAAAAGATGGTTTTGGTGATAATGACAGACTTAAGTGCGCAAAGATTACCATCGAACGTTCAAATACAGCTACAAAAGATAAGCCTGCCGGTGTGATCACAATTCTCTATCCTGCGGATGGTACATGCAAAGATGCGCGCGGCAATGTGCGCTTGGGATCGATCATCATAACTTATTCAGGAAGGAAGTTTGTGGTAGGCTCAACAATTTCCACAAAGTTTCTCAACTATTCTGTGGCTGGAGTAAAAATTGAAGGCACACACACTTTGACCAATGTTGCGCCGGTGGGCGCTGCTGGTTACCCCAGATTTAACGCTACCATCGTTGGTGGAAAAGTTACTTTCTTAAATGGTAAGACGGTCACCCGTGAGCAAAACTTCACCCGTGAATGGCAACGTGCTACGAACCCCAAAGAAGATAAATGGGTGCTTGTAAAAGGTGGGACAGCCTCTGGTACTAACCGTGATGGAAAAATTTATGCGATGGAGGTTACTAAGGACCTTGTTTACTCCAGAGCTTGTCAGATCAGTAATAAGGTATTCATTGCTGTATCGGGAGAAAAGACATTCACGTCAGACGGTAAAGTGGTGACCATAAACTTTGGCGATGGAGCGTGCGATAATATCGTGACCATTACCATCAACGGAAAATCGAAGGATGTAGAGGTTAAAGGCGATGGGAACTAGGTAAGAAATAAGAGTTTAGGTTGAAAAGCCCGCCCCAATTATTTGGGGTGGGTTTTTTTTTGATTGGCTGGGCCCAATCCCAGGATTGTCTTCGCGGTATTTTAATGTCGCATTAAAATAGCGATCTACGAGTCAGCTTCAAGGCAATTGCAATCCAGCTTTTTCCAAATTAGTTTGTAGCGATACACCAGGCTTGCATTTCATAGTTAAAGTTCGCGGCACCAGAGGCGGGGC
>JAYVRH010000717.1:0-10974 GCA_043776495.1 Cyclobacteriaceae bacterium | reverse complement strand
GGGTGAGAAACCGGATACGGTAAACTGGGCGCTGAACAATGTGGCACGCCTGTTAAACCTTCACGCGGTGGGAGGGGTGCCTTCCAGGAACATGAATGTGATATTGGCCATTCACGGTGGTGCGACCTACAGCACGATGACCAATGAAGCCTACCGCGAGAAGTATAAAATGGACAATCCGAACCTGAAGCTTTACAAAGAGCTACGGGAAGCCGGCGTAAAAATGTTTGTCTGTGGCCAATCCCTTGTCGCCAGGCAGGTGGACCGAAACCGGTTGGTACCAGAAGTGAAAATTTCTGTGTCAATGCTTACCATCCTTACCACCTATCAAATGAAGGGTTTTGCGGTGATGAAGTTTTAGTAGGAAGTATACCCGTGATATGTCTTCTTGGTTTATTAATGTCCCAGTAAAAATACCGCGATCTTTAAGAGCATCTAAATACGTCAACTGTTAGATTTAAGGCTGGCACAATTTTTTCAAAAGCGAGAAGCCTTTCATTTCATATTGAAATGTGAAGTTCGCGGCATCCGAGACGGAGTCGCGAAGACACACCATCTAAAATGGACTTACTGTCGTCCGTCAAACCAATCCTTAAATTCGCTCGCCTTTTCACGGCTCACAATGATTTCTTTGTCCCATGGGGGCTGCGTTGCGATCTTTAACCGACTGTTGGAATACATCACCACATTCTCTATGAAATGGATATTGAGTATGTAGGTCCGGTTAACGCGAAAGAATATTTTAGGATCCAGCGCTTCTTCCAAAGATTCCAGCGTGAAGTCGATAATATATTTCCTTATTTGCTGAGTGACCAGTTTCGGGCTTTGATCAGATTTATGGAGTCATCGCACTCAATGTAGGATGGACGATCTTTGATAAGTATGCCACCAATTCCAATGTGGCAACCACCCGGCTGAATGCTTCTAATGCCAGGCTCGACTTTGAAAATGTAAACATTCAGATTGTTTCGGAGGTTAAGCAAGCTGTCGGCAACTACACTACAGCGCTGCAGCAAACGGAGAAAGAGACTGCTGGCGGCCACGCAGGCATTTGCGATCTTGAATGCGCGGTACACGATTGGTTCCGCCAACTTCATCGAATTGGCCAACGCACAAAACAACTTCTTGTTGGCAAAACAAAACAGAGCGCAGTCTGCCATCAGCTTATTTCTTCAAAAGAAGGTGAGCAATTTTTATTTGGAGAATTAGTAGGTGGTTTGTCCGGACGCTTAATGAGGTGATTTCAATCGTGCCCTTTCAGGGCTTGGTAGTAGTTTACGAAATGACGAGCAGGCCTATAAGCCTGCCCTTGTTATGTTTAAGCCTTTCAGGCCTGGGGTATCAATGACAATTAACAAACATGCAGGATTGTTTACTTTTCTATTTATCTCTGTACTGTTCAAAAAATATCATATTTGGTTCATAAATGGTCTTTGGCGTAACACCTAGCTCCACTTTTTCAAACATTTCAACCAATTTGTCACCATCAATTAGTTCTAGTTTGATGTTGGTTTTTTCAATTTCTAAAGCGGCTTTCGCGAAAGAACCCGTTGTTATCAACAAACCTTTTTCGACGCTTCTCTTATTGGTCTCCATTACTCCAATAAAGGCCTGTACCTTTTCGGTAGGAACGGTTCCTTGATATCTTTTGCATTGAAAAAATACACTTAGATTCACAAATGGATTAAGCTTTAATGTTGCGTAGCCATCAATTCCTCCATCGTGTGAGCGTTGAGTAATCTCAATGTTTTCAAAATCATATTCGCGCAACAGCCTACCACATAAATGCTCAAACCCGGTAGGCGAAAGATTTTGTAAAACTTCAATTAATGAGGGTTTTAAGTTGATCTTGGAACTTTCCGGGGCGGTTTCTTCTTGTATCTCAATAATTTTTTCCGTTTCAGTGTCTACTGTTGTGGAGTCTTTATTTTCCCTGGATTCTTGGAATACCTTGACCCACTTCAAGAAGATGTCGTGGGCCTGCATCTCATCCAACTTAGTTTCCCATCCTTTTCTACTTAAAGTCCAAACACCATGTTTAGAGGATGCCAGTAGTTCTTCCCAGACCAAATATTGCCTTGCCCAGGCTAGTTGATTTTGAAATTTCAGCACCCCCGATTTTTCATACCGTTCATTAAGAACATCATCCGGAATATTGAGCTTTTCTCCTATCCACCGCGTTATTTCTTTAGGTTTGGCAGATCCTCCTAAGGCCCTTAGGGCATCAAGTACTGGACCAAACCATTTAACAAAATCCGTCTTGCCCGACCGTTTCTTGCTCATATTTTTCTGTTTTAATGATTACCCCATCTCACCCAGCGCCCTTACAAACACATCCAATTCTGCCGGAGTGGTGTACACATTTGGAGTAATCCGACAGCCTTGCACATTCGCAACATCAATGGCTACGGTGTAAATCTTGTACTTCGTGAGAAGGGTATCGGCGAGGTTTGAAGGCTTCATCCCTTTGATCCCAACATTGCCGATTCCACAGGAGCGTGTAGGATCGACCGGAGTATTCACGATGACGTGAGGCATGCTTCGCACCTTACTGGTCCAGTAGTTCTGCAAATAACGGAGGCGTGCTTCTTTGCGCTCAGGCCCGAGCTTTAAATAATAGTCGATTGCATTTGAGATTGCCAAATCGGTGTGCACCGGATGTGTGCCGATATGGTTAAGGCGACCGATAGTGTCTTCTTGAGTTTCTCCATCGGCCAATAAAGGCCATACCTTCGCAATATTTTCTTTCTTCACGTACAGAAAGCCAGCACCCAACGGAACACTCAACCATTTATGTAAACTGGTACCATAATAATCGCACCCCAGGTCAGGAATGGAATATTGAATGTGGGCGAAGGCGTGTGCACCATCGACCATCACCAGCACACCTTTGGCATGGGCCATATCACAAATCTTTCTTACTGGCAGAATGTGGCCTGTGATGTTGATCATGTGGCCGATCATCATCAGCCGGGTTTTGCTTGTGATCGCTTTGGCGTAGAGTTCAACAATTTCTTCATCGGATTGGGGATGATTGGGAACAGAGACAATCTTGTTCACTACGCCATACCGCTTTGCCACCAATTTGAACATATCCAACATTGAACCATAGTCTTGTTCCGCCATGACCGCTTCATCGTCCGCTTTCCAACTCATCCCGCCAATAACCATGTCCAGCGATTCGGTGGTGTTGCGGGTGATGATTAATTCTTCAACACTGCAACCAGCAAGTTTGGCGAGCTTTGCGGCGACTGCTTTTTTATTGTCCCATTGCACCGTCCTCATGTAATAAGAGCCCTGATAATTGACGTCCCGCACATGTTGTACAAAATTCTCCAAAGTCTCCTGAGGAAGAATGCAGTAGTAACCGTTCTCAAGGTTGATATAATCAGGCTTAAGTTTGTATCCACCGCGTATCGCTGCCCAGAAGTCCTCGTCTTTGGCCACTTCTTCTAAGGACAGGTTACTGACATTATTAAAAAGTCTTTCGATCACTTCAATAGAGGGAGCACTTCCCATGCTTACCATCGCCATGCTTTTCAAAAATGATCGCTTGTCCATAATCGCATTATTTGACTTACCATCTGTTATTTATTACTGACGTTCTTCATATAATCGCAATCATGAGAAAGAAGTAGCAACAGCTAAGATATTAGACGTTTCTTTTCTTACGTCTTGCTACTTGCTACTTATATCCTTTACGGTATTAACAACAAAGTCGATCTCATCTTCGGTGTTGTACAATGAAATGCCCATTCGTGTGACACCCCCTTTTTCCAACAGACCAAGTGTCTCAATGGCGCGGATGGCATAGAAGTGGCCATCCCATGCACAGATGTTTTTTTCTGCCAACTGTGCACAAATTTCTGTGGGAGTTTTTCCCTTCATGGTAAAAGAGACTGTAGGCGTTCTGGATGTAGATGAAAAATCCTGTCCGATTAATGTGACACCCTTAATTTTTTTAAGTCCTGAATAGAGCCTGCTTGCCAATTTGAATTCGTGAACAGCAATGTCATGATATGCAGTTACCAATTTTTCTCTCATCGACTTCCCTTTTCCAAGGCTTGCCAGAAATTCTACTGCTGCACCAACGCCCGCAATGGCAGCATGATTCAAGGTGCCGGTTTCAATAGAGTAAGGTGCGACTTGATCTGAAGTGCGCAGCCGATCGGTTGGAAGGCGGTCTAATAAACCCGGACGGCTGTACAATATTCCAACATGAGGTCCGTAGAATTTATAGGCTGAGCACAAAAGAAAATCGCAGCCGATGGCTTGGACATCAATGGTGAAGTGCGGGGCATAGTGGACGGCATCCAATAGCAACCAGGAGTTGTACCGATACGTCAGTTCCCTCACCAGCTTAAAATTGTTAACAGTACCGATGGAGTTGGCCGACATTCCCATGCAGACAAGCCGTGTATTTTCGTTGATCTTGGATTCGAAGTCATCATAGTCAAGCATACCATTTGAAAGAAGCTTCACTTCCCGCACCTTGACTCCAAAATCCCTGAGCGTAAGCCAGGGTCCCCGGTTGGCTTCATGATCAAGTTGGGTGATCAACACTTCGTCACCGGGACGAAAGACCCTGGACATGGCACGCGCGAGTGCAAAATTCAGGGTGGTCATGTTCTGTCCGATGGAAATGGTAGACGGACCTTCTGCGCCCAGGAGCGCAGCCACCGCCTGGCGCGTGTAATCAATCACTTTGTCAGTCTCGTGTGTTGTGACAAAGGCCCCGTGTGTGTTTGCATTGCTGTTGAAATAATAATGGGAGATGGCATTGATCACTGCATAAGGAACTTGCGTGCCAGCAGGTCCATCAATATAGATCAATGGCTTATTGTTGTGCTTTCGATGAAGTGATGGAAATTGTTTTCTTGCTGAGGCTGAGTTGAATTGAGTAGTGGCCATGGTTTGATTTGATTCTAAAGCGGAAATTAGAGAAATTTAGTTGGAATGTACATGTTTGCTTCAACCTGGTTTCGTCTTGGGCCTCTTTGGCCGCCGACTAAACCTGCTGAATTGCCGTTATCCTTTAAATCCCCTTTGCCTTACTGCCTCAAAGACAACGACTGCAGCGGCCGTCGATACATTCATTGAATCAATCGACCCCTGCATGGGAATGATGATGTTGGCATCCGAGTTTTTTACCCACGCCTCCGACAACCCGGTGGCTTCGGTACCCATCACAATGGCAGAAGGAGTGTTAAAGTCTACTTCATGATAGGGTCTTGAGGCTTTAAGGTAGGTGCAGTAGATATTGACTTTATTTTTCTTCAGCCATGCGATCGTTTCATCTGTAGAGGCAGCAGCGATTTGTTTTGTGAAGATGCAGCCGAGGCTTGACCTTACCACATTCGCATTATAGAAGTCGGTCTGAGGATCACAGATAATCACCGCATCAACCCCTGCCGCATCACTCGTGCGAAGGATGGCACCCAGATTCCCTGGTTTTTCTACCGATTCCAACACCAATACCAGCGGAGTCTTGCTCAATTTGATTTCTTCGAGCCGATGTGTTTTCATCTCCGCCACCGCCACCACACCTCCAGAGTTTTCACGCATCGCAATCTTATCAAAAACTTCCTGCGTGACAGGCACGAGAAGTTTGTCTTCAACATGTAGGGATGCAAGATCTTTCTCTGGAAAGATGTCAACGCAATAGAATAAGTTTCCGATTTTATACCCAGCCTTCAGAGCCATCCCAATTTCTTTCTTGCCCTCAATGATAAAAAGCTGTTGCCTTTTTCGTTCCCTTGGTTTCTCCAGCGCCAACAGGCTTTTGACTTTGGGATTTTGCGTACTGGTGATGACAGTGCCGGGTTTCACAAATTGATGGAATTGTCGGTTGATCTAAACATTGATACTGTGCTATGAGTAAGTACAAAAATGCAAATTAAACCTGAAAGCCCAGTCCGTGGAGTTTACTCCAAAGTTGTGCTAACTTTGAGCTTCAACTTATGACCATTGGCCCTTACACTTTATCATCCTTCCTCCTGGCAAGACTATTCACTGATTGACTCCGGTGATTTTGAAAAACTTGAGCGCTTTGGGAATTATGTTCTTATCCGGCCTGAGCCTCAGGCAATTTGGGAGCGATCACTACCGGAACAAGAATGGAAGCGTCAGGCCCATGCCCATTTTTCCCGTGAACAAAGCGACAAGTTCAGGTTTACGGATGAGGTGAAAGGTGGCTGGAAGAAGTTGAAAGACATTCCGGAAAGTTGGCAGGTAAATTATCAATACAATGATTTAAAACTTACGCTGCGTCTGGCGATGACGGGCTTTGGCCATGTGGGCATTTTTCCCGAGCAAGGTGCGAACTGGAACTTCATCTACGATACCATTCAAAGTTGGAAGGCCGATCGTCCACGCGTACTAAATCTTTTTGCTTACACGGGCGCTGCTTCGGTAGCTGCACGATCAGCAGGAGCGGATGTAACGCACGTGGATGCTTCGCGACCTGGCCTGAACTGGGCCAGTCAGAATATGCAGTTGAACAATCAAGCCGACATCCGTTGGGTATATGAAGATGCATTTAAGTTTGCCAAACGGGAAGTGAAGCGTGGTAAAAAATACCAAGGGATCATTATGGATCCTCCGCCTTATGGCCGCGGTCCGGAAGGGGAGAAGTGGACCTTGCAAGAACAACTGAACGAACTTGTAAAGTTGAGCAAGGATTTGCTCGAGCCGCAACAGTCATTTTTTATTCTGTCTATGTATGCCGTGGGGCTCTCCTCCATTGTCGGGTTGAATGTGGTGAAGACGCACTTCACACCGAAAGAGCTTGAGTTTGGGGAATTCTTTTTGAAGTCGCAGCAAGGGAGGGATTTACCTATGGGAACGTTTGTCAGGTTTAGGTGTTAGGCCTGTGTTTGTCCAAAATGAAGTTGTGTTAAAAGAGAGTTGACAGTTGACAAAAGGCAATTGACAACATTTCAAGTATGGGTGTCTCGCCCTACCTCTGATGAGGCTATTGTCAATTGGTTTTGTTGTCAATTGTCAACTCTGTTCCTCACAATCATAACACTCCCTTGCCAATCGGTTACCTCCACCAATGTTTCGGGAATTTCTTTGATGAATTCATCCACAGCCTTCCGGACACCTTCCCAGGTATGGTTGTAGTCATGAACCATGATCACACCGCCTCCTGACAATCTTGGATAAAAATACTTTAGTGCAGCAAGGGTGGGTTGATAGAGGTCTGCATCCAGGTGGACAAAAGCATATTTCTCTTCTTTCAAGTTCTCTGCAGTCGATGGAAAATGACCTTTGTGAAATGCAATGTTATTTGATCCATTGATAAACAGCTTGACAGTTTCAACGCTGGTATCAGAAAAATCAATTAAACCGGCTTTCTCATCATGGTTATTTTCAATTGCAAGGTCCTTGCTATCAAAACCTTCGAACGTGTCAAACAAATGCAAAGGCCTCGAAGGGTCCATCTCAAATATAATGCGTGCAGTTTCTCCCTTGTAGACCCCAACTTCCACGAAAGCACCTGTGATGGCTTCCTTCTTCAGTCGTTCAATCTGGAACCAAAATGTATAAAACCTGACTTTGTCCCGGTAGAACCGCTCCACCTGCCTTAATTTCTTTGATACCTGGCCATCTTTAACTGCTGCCTCCCATAAGTGTGGTTTGCTGATTCTGTATGACCAATTTGATTCCAGGAGTTTGAATCCAAGAAAAAGTAAAACCAGGACCAAAATAATGGTGATCAGTTGTGTTGTACTTAGGGCTGCGAGGAATACAGTGATCATTGTCAAAGTTGTTGAGCGAAGATAACTTTTTAGATCCACAAACATCATAGCACTCCAAGGGATGTTCGCGGCCCCGTCTCGGGTGCCGCGATCTTCGAATTTGACTATGAAATGAAAAGCCTATTTTTGTTCATCCCAATTTTTAATTATGATGACAAGAAGCGACGCTGGATTTGTACTCACCTTCTTATTGATTTTAACATCATGTCAGTCACAGCAAGAAAAATTAAAGGAGAAAATCACATCGCTGTTGAAGCAGCAGGAAGGTTTCTTTGCAGTGGCCTATAAGGACTTATCTACCGGAGAAGAGCTATTAATCAATTCACACGAGTCTTTTCATGCAGCCAGCACGATGAAGACTCCAGTCATGATAGAAGTGTTCAAGCAGGCGGCAGACGGCAAATTTGCTTTGACGGATTCGGCCTTGGTCAGAAATGAATTCAAGAGTATCGTGGACGGAAGTCCTTACAGTTTGACTCCCGAGGATGACAGCGAGCCCAAGATTTATAGGAATGTGGGAAAAAAATATACAATCTCGGATTTGCTTTATGTGATGATTACTTCCAGCAGCAACCTCGCGACCAATATTTTAATTGAATTGGTGAATGCAAAAAAGGTTACGCAAACGATGCGGGATCTTGGAGCAAATGATATTCAGGTATTGCGTGGAGTAGAAGACTCTAAAGCCTTTGCTAAGGGATTGATCAATACAACCACAGCCTATGACCTGATGATTATTTTCGAAAAAATTGCGAACGGGCAGGCGGTAAGCGTAGAAGCCTCTACGACTATGGTGAGCATCTTATCCGATCAGACTTTTAATACAATCATTCCTGCCAAACTCCCGAAAGAAGTTAAAGTCGCCCACAAGACCGGTTGGATAAAAGGAGCACATCATGATTCAGGAATCGTTTACCTTCCGGGAGGAAAACGCTATGTGCTGGTGATGCTATCAAAGAATCTGAATGATGAGGCGGCAGGTGTGGGGGCAATGGCTTCTGTATCTGAATTAATCTATCAATACGTGGCCCGAACTCAGTGATCCGTTCGCGAACAATATAGTTTCATATGTTCGTCAATTTATTTAGCTTTCAATCTATACCGCTAGTACTATCATTCCAACCACTATGACAATCTCAACCAGGTTCATGCTGGCAGCAACCATGTTATTAGTTGCCTCCAATTGCTCAAGTCCGCCTTCCCAAAAAGTAACTTCTCCTACCACGTATGAGGAGCTTGTCAGTCTATTTAAAGAGTGGCGTGAATTTCAATCTCCGGAATTGGTGGAGGGTGTGCCGGATTACAGTCCCGAAGCAATGAAAAAGCAATGCGCCGAACTCGCCAAGTGGCAGGCAAGGCTAAATAATTTTGACACTACACGATGGCCGATTAAATATCAGGTCGATTGGTATCTGGTGTGGGCAGAAATGAATGGGCTCGACTTCGAGCTTCGGGTGCAGCAGTCGTGGGTGAAGGATCCGGCTTTTTATGTTTGGTTTTTTCCCACACTTTCGGATACACCTGGTAGGGAAGGCCCTCATCTTTTTGGTAGGGTGGAATTGCCAGACTATGCATCGCCATTATCTAAAGAAGATGCGGCTGTGATTGGTGGCAAGCTTCGGAAGGCATCCACCGTATTTCAGCAAGCCAAAATTAATCTAACGGGTAATGCAAAAGATTTATGGGTGACAGGTATCCGCAGCATTCGTGAGCAAAGTGATGAGCTGGAAGCCTTTTCAAAATCCGTATTGGATTTGCATCCAGACCTTGCGGCCGCTGCGAACGAAGCCCGGGACGCCTCCAATAAGTTTGCAGAATGGCTCACAATCAAGGCTCCTTCGAAGACCGGACCGTCAGGAGTCGGGAAGGAAAACTTCACATGGAATTTGCAAAAGGTACATCTGGTACCTTATAACTGGGAAGAGGAGAAGGTGCTGCTTGAAAGGGAATTGTTTCGGGCGCATAGTGGTTTGAGGCTTACAGAGAATCGTAACCGAAAGCTCCCTAAGTTGGAGAGGAAAACCAATGCGATGGACTATCGCGAGATGCAAGAAAAAGGTGTTACAGACTTTATGGAGTTTTTGGAGAAAGAGGAGATCATGACCGTGAAGCCTTATATGGAGCCTGCACTGAGGGCTGTGATTTTTGATTTTGTGCCTTCAGAAGGATTGCGTGGATTTTTTTATGAGATCGATTATCGGGACCCCATTCCGATGCGTGCCCATATGTATCACTGGATAGAATTGGCGCGCAACCGCGAAGAACCTAATGAAAGTCCGATACGGGCCACACCACTACTCAGCAATATTTTCGATAACCGCGCTGAAGGATTTGCGACAGCATTGGAAGAATTGGTGATGCATGGAGGATTACTAAAGGACAGACCTCGTGCTGTGGAACTGACATACATTATGCTGGCTCAACGTTGTGCGAGGGCATTGGGTGGACTCTATCAACATGGTCTTGAGAAAGATTTTAAAGGAGCAACAGAATTTGCCTCGAAATGGGTGCCCTGGGGTTTAATTCCTGCAGACGGAAGCACCATTCAACATGAAGAACAAATGTATTTGCAACAACCCGCATACGAAGGCAGTTATGTTCTTGGAAAAATTCAAATCGATCAACTCATCGCAGAGTATGCACGTCAACGGGAGGGCAAGTTTGTGTTAAGAGAATTTATGGATGAATTTAATCGTGTTGGCATCATACCTGTATCCCTGATCTATTGGGAAATGACAGGTGACAAGTCAATGTTAAACAAAGCTATCGGCAACTAAACTTTCACTTTTCAACTTTCATCTTCTTATACTCCCATTCCCAAACCTCTCCGTCCTCATCTTCCACCACCATACCGAGGAGTTCAAAATTATTTTTCTGCAATATTCTTGTGGAATAATTTTCTTCAGGAAGTGTTCTTGCAAGAACGATTACAGATGGATCCGTTTTCAACGCCAGCGTCACCAGCTTCCTGCACATTTTTGTCCCAATACCCTGTTGTCTCCATTGAGGAAAAGTCCCATAGGCAATTTCCACCTTGCCGTTTTTAGGCCTTCCTTTAAATCCTGCCGCTCCCACCAGTTTGCCATGGTTGCTGGCATAATACCCGATCCAGGGTGGCTCAAATCCAACTTTCTTATAATAATCAATTGTCAAACGGATGGTGTCCTTACAATCAGGATCATCCAAAAAACTTTTGTTTTCGCTAAGGTAC
>JAYVRH010000716.1:0-3214 GCA_043776495.1 Cyclobacteriaceae bacterium | reverse complement strand
AATTCTTGGCTGCCAATCCTAACCTAATGATCACCTTTTACAGATGAAAAGTGGTAATTTTGCCATTGATGGTCCAAATTCAATGCTTCACCTTCAATTCATTTGAAGAAAACACCTATGTTCTATTTGATGAAACAGGGGAAGCTGTTATCATCGACCCGGGCTGTTATGATAAAGAAGAGCAGCAAGAATTGAAGGATTTTATTTTTGCTAAAAAACTCCTCCTAAAACTCCTCCTAAACACCCATTGCCATATCGACCACGTGCTCGGAAATGATTTCGTAAAGAATAAGTATAATGTACCATTTCTGATCCATCGTATCGAAATACCAGTCTTAAAATCCGTTAAGACCTATGCCTCCAACTATGGGTTTCCACAATATCATGAAGTGCTGCCTGAGGGTGAACTCAAAGAAGGCGAACAGGTAAAATTCGGCAACAGTTCTCTTGAAATCATTTTCCTGCCCGGACATTCGCCAGGGCATGTCGGGTTTTACGACCCCAATCAAAAATTCCTCGTGAGTGGCGACGTGCTTTTTTATCGCTCCGTTGGTCGTACAGATCTTCCGGGTGGCAACTCTAATACACTGCTTTCAAGTATTCATGAAAAACTCTTCGTTCTGCCGAACGAAGTAACCGTTTATCCTGGTCACGGGCCCGCCACCAACTTGGGCGAAGAAAAAATTCATAACCCTTTCTGTGCACTTACTGCCTGATGAAGTTACTACGCCATTTACCGAATGCACTCACTTGCGGAAATCTGCTTTGCGGATGTGTAGGAATCATCTTCACCATACAATATTCTACTTCAATGGCCGCCTGGTTTGTATGGGCAGCATGTGTCTTTGATTTCCTGGATGGTTTTGCCGCGCGGGCATTAAAAGTCAATTCACCCATTGGAAAAGAACTTGATTCCCTTGCTGATATGGTGAGCTTCGGAGTTCTACCTTCCATTGTGATGTTTCAAATGATGGATATTATTTCTTCCAGCAACTTTATACCTTATACTGCTTTCAGCCTTGCCATTTTTTCTGCGTTGCGACTGGCCAAATTCAACATCGATGAAAATCAGAAGGACACGTTCATCGGCCTGCCCACCCCTGCCAATGCATTGTTCATCACTTCTCTGGTATATTTGAAGGGCCCATGGACCATATTCATTTCAAACGATTTGTTTCTGGTGGCCATCACCTTCGCCTTCTCATTTTTATTGGTCGCACCATGGGAGTTGTTTGCACTGAAATTCAAAAATCTTGCCTGGGCTGACAATAAAATGAGGTTTACATTTATCGGCATTTCAGTATTACTGGTGGCCGTATGGCAAGCGGCGGCCCTACCGTTTGCAATACTATTGTATGTCCTCCTTTCGTTATTGACGCGTTGGGTAAGAACCTGAGATTTTGAAGCGTTTCCTCATAATATTTTTCAGTATTTGGGCTGGGGGCTCCCAAGGTCAGACCTCCTCGGTGCTATCTGCCGGAAAGTGGTACAAACTTTCTGTCACCACGGATGGCGTTTTCAAGATCGACTACAGCCTCCTTAGGAAAATGGGAATCAATCCAGACCTCATTAATCCAAAGAAAATTCAATTGTACGGAGGAACGAACGGTATGCTCCCACAAGCTAACAGCGCATCAAGAATAAGCGACCTGCAAGAGCTCTCTATTTATATAAAAGGCGGCGAAGACGGTAAGTTTAACAGCAATGACTATATACTTTTTTTTGGACAAGGTCCGGATGCGTATCAATTGCTTCCCGGCCGCGGGATTTTTCAATATCAAAATAATCTGTTCAGTGATAAGAGTATTTACTTCCTCACCTTTGGAACTACGGATGGAAAGAGAATGCTACAGGCAGATAATCTTTCAGGAAGTTTTCCAACCGTTACAGAATTCGACGACTTTGCTTATTACGAAACCGAAAAGTACAACGATCTCCACTCGGGAAGAGATTGGTTTGGCGAACAGTTTGATACCAAGACTGAGTACACCATCCGTTTCGACATGTCAAACATATTGACAGGATCCATCATCAAAATAGTATCTAATGTGATGGGTCAGTCGTTTGGAGCATCGTCTTTTCAACTGTCACTGAATGACGTGGCCATTGCGGAGCAAAAGATTCAACCGATCGTTAATTCACAATATGCGATCAAAGGGACCGAAGTCACAGACACCCTTAACATCACCTCCAACGTCGTGAACGCTTCCTCGAGATCGAACCAGGATTTAAAACTGAAATTTGTGAAAGCTTCATCAGGGCGATCGGTCGGATATCTCGATTTTTTGCTGTTCCAGACAAAGCGCAAACTTTCATTGTATGGAGATCAGACACTCTTTCATTCTTTAAAGAGCCTGGAACAGCCGATCACACGCTTCTCGATCTCCAACATGCCCACGGACGGAATGGTATGGGACGTTACAGACGCATTTAATGCACGTCTTCAGAAGGCATCCTTTGAGACTGGAACAGCCATGTTTGCAGCTCCCTCAGAAATACTTAGAAAATACATTGCCGTATCTGACAAAAATTATGTGGCTCCCACTTCCGAAGGAATATTGTCAAATCAGAATCTGCATGGACGTACTTCGCTTGACTTCCTGATCGTTGTAGCGCCGGAATTTCTGACGGACGCACAGCGACTTGCGGACCATCGTCAATCAAGAAATTCTTTGAGTGTTATGGTGGTCACCACCACTCAGGTGTACAACGAATTTTCAGGCGGCAAGCAAGATGTTACAGCCATTCGCGACTTGGCAAAGTTTCTGTACGAGCAAAAAACAGGCATCAAGAATCTACTCCTCTTCGGGCGCGGTTCCTATGACTACAAAAATTATTTGCCTTACAATAAGAATTTTGTTCCGACCTATGAGTCCAGGAATTCGCTAAGCCCATTGGAGACCTATTCATCTGACGACTACTTTGGATTCCTTGAAAGCAACGAAGGGACCTGGGGTGAAAATCCTGCAGAAGCACATACCCTTGACATCGGCATAGGAAGGCTACCCGTGAAAAAAAAGGAAGAGGCGAAAATATTGGTTGACAAAATCATAGAATACGAAACTCAAAACTGGGGCGATTGGCGCAAAGAAATTTTGTTTGTGGCCGATGATGGTGACTTTAATATTCACCAGGGCCAGGCCAATCAACTGGCAGAAACAATTGAGTCCGACCACCCTGAAATTAACACAAGAAAGCTCTTTCTGGATTTCTT
>JAYVRH010000715.1:0-10996 GCA_043776495.1 Cyclobacteriaceae bacterium | reverse complement strand
GCCCAGCAAGATGAAGTGAAGATCCAGGAGCATAACATGTTTAAAATCCAGGTCAATTCTTCCGATGCATTGTTGGTAGAGGGTAATCCAATGTCAGACATCAGTGGGTTGAAGGAGGATATCAAGAAGTTTGTCAGGAACAACGGCAGTGATCCCTTGTCTTCTGATAGCCCGGAAAAAGCAATCGTATCTTATAAAACTGACCGAGGCACAAGCCACAGGCGATTTGTGGAGATATTGGATATCATTCAGGCGGCCTACTATGATATATATGCTGAGCAGGCAGGTGTTACTAATAAGAGATTCCGCGAAGCTGCATCTGACCTTGCAGATGGGGAAAACAGGAAGATTTATGATAAGGGAAGGCTGGGCATCCCGATGCAGGTTTCTATTGCGGAGCCTACGAAGGTTGGGAACTAAATTTAAAGACTTGATTTATGTCAAAGTTTAAGAAAAAGGCAGTAGTAAAGCAGGATATCCCAACTTCGTCTATGCCGGATGTGGTGTTTATGCTATTGTTCTTCTTCATGGTGACAACCGAATTGCGCGAAACAGCCATTGATGTACAGCAGCGAATTCCTGAAGCGACACAACTTAGGAAATTGCAACGCAAGTCATTAGTTACAAACCTCTATATCGGTGAACCAAAAAAGACAGAACAATTTGGCAAAGAAGCTAAAATCCAGGCAGATGATGTATTCATTGAGCCGAAGGATATTGTTTTGTGGGTAAACCGTCAGAAAGATCTTTTGCCAGAGAACGAGCGAGATCAACTGACCGTGGCAATGAAAGTGGATAATGAAGCAAAGCGCGGTATTATCGCAGATGTGGAGTCTGAGCTTCGCAAAGCCAATGCGCGAAAGATTCTCTACACGACTATGCAGAAGAAAGAAGAGATTAATTAAGAATTGTTTTTTCATAAATAGAAAAAAGCCCCTGAAGAAGGGGCTTTTTTTTCTGACACTTTGTGAGGAACATTTCTGTTGTATCCAATAAAAACTTGTCAGACTGCCACCACGACTTTCGCATGAAGTACTCTATATTTATTCATGATTTTGCCCCCCACGGCCAAGAGTGAGTTAAACAACCCTAAAATCATCCGTGCCTGGTGTATGTATGATTGGGCCAATTCAGTTTATTCCCTGGTTATTACCTCCGCGATTTTTCCCGTGTATTATCAGGCGGTGACTACGGGAAGAAATGGGAACGATGTGGTTGATTTTTTTGGGTATCCAATTGTCAACTCGGTGTTATATTCTTATGCCCTGTCACTCTCTTTCCTGATGGTTGCCCCACTTTTGCCATTGCTATCTGGCATGGCTGATTATACCGGCAATAAGAAAGCCTTTATGAAAGTCTTCGTATATATTGGAGGTGTTGCCTGCGTGGGCCTTTTCTTTTTTGTAGGCGACAACATCGAATGGGGAATCATCTGCTCCATTCTGGCTAGCATTGGGTATGCCGGCAGTGTGGTTTTCTATGATGCCTTTCTGCCCGAGATAGCTTCCAGAGATCGGTTCGATTCTGTAAGCGCTCAAGGTTATTCCATGGGTTATTATGGAAGTGTTATTCTCCTGGTCATCAACCTGGCAATGATCACGTTCTGGCCCAAGTTCGTCTTCCCGGACCAGGGAACGGCCACCCGTTTTTCTTTCTTATTGGTAGGGATGTGGTGGATCGGCTTCGCTCAAATTGCGTTCGCCCGCTTGCCTGACAATCCATTTGGACAGAGACCTGAGGGAAGGGTCATCTTTAATGGTTATCGTGAATTGAAGAAGGTCTGGACCAGCTTGACTGCCTATGCTGATTTGAAACGATACCTATTCGCCTACTTCTTCTATAATATGGGGGTGCAGACGGTCATGTATCTCGCTGCCACTTTCGGTGCTAAAGAGCTAAAACTGACAGACAGCAAATTAATTTTCACGGTGTTGATCATCCAACTAGTAGCCTCTGCAGGGGCTCATCTATTTGCGCGGCTTTCCGCCAGACAGGGAAATAAAACTGCTTTGATGGCCATGATTTTAATTTGGATCGTCATCTGTGTATTAGCATACTTCACCACCACGGAATATGAGTTTTATGGCATTGCCTTTCTGGTGGGGCTCGTCATGGGTGGGATACAGTCATTATCACGGGCTACGTATTCCAAGCTCATTCCATCTAATTCAATCGATCACGCCTCCTACTTCAGCTTTTATGATGTAACTTTTAATCTGTCAATTGCTTTTGGAACATTCTCTTACGGTCTTATCGAACACGCTTCGGGCAGTATGCGAAACAGCACCCTGGCCCTTGCCATCTTTTTTGTTATTGGAATGATCTTGCTCAAGCAAGTAAAATCTCCTCAACTGGCCCGCCCAAAGCATTGACTCCACATCCCACTTTCAGCTTTCCATTAAAGCTTTAAGCTCCTCAGTATCTCAGGTGTTTCACCGTCTGCCCATTGTTGATGAGTTGCTTCAATGAACTAATTCCAATTTTAAGATGAAGATCGACGTAGCTCGCGGTCACTACCTTGTCGCTTGCTTCGGTCTTGACGCCATCCGGCACCATGGGCTGATCTGACACCAGGAGTATGGCCCCCGCCGGGATTTCATTGTAAAAAGCTGTTGAGAAAATGGTGGCAGTCTCCATATCAATGGCCATGACCCTGATCTTGATCAGATATTCTTTGAATTGCTCGTCCCATTCCCAAACTCTTCTGTTGGTGGTATAAACAGTACCAGACCAATAGTCCTGGTTAAAGTCCCGGATCGTTGTTGAAATAGCTTTCTGCAATGCGAAAGCTGGCAATGCCGGTACTTCTGGTGGAAAATAATCATTGGACGTTCCCTCGCCTCGGATGGCGGCGATTGGCAATATGAAATCTCCAAGGTCATTCTTCTTTTTTAATCCTCCGCACTTCCCAAGAAAGAGGCAGCCCTTTGGCTTGACGGCTGATAGGCAGTCCATGATGGTAGCAGCGTTAGGACTGCCCATCCCAAAGTTGATAATGGTAATGCCTTCCGCTGTGGCGCTGCGCATGGCCTTGTCCTGGCCATGAACTTCCACATTGTGCCACTCCGCAAATTTCTTCACGTAGTTATCAAAGTTGGTGAGTAGGATGTATTCCCCGAATGATTCTAACGACAGTCCTGTATAGCGAGGAAGCCAGTTTTCTACAATTTGTTCTTTCGTTTTCATTTCGCGTATTTTAGTTTAAATGACCTCCCTCAATCTCCCGGTCGGTGACTTTAAAGTTAAGAAGAGCGAAGGCAAGGTCTGGATTTTTGATGGTGTGCGCAAAAAATTTGTTGTACTCACGCCTGAAGAGTGGGTACGGCAGAATTTCGTGAATTACCTTATCGCAGAGCTCCTTTATCCTAAATCCCTCTTCCGCATCGAAGGAAGCCTTCATTATAACCGAATGCAAAAGCGCTCCGACATCCTCGTTTACAGCCGGGTAGGTAAGCCTTGGATGCTGGTGGAGTGCAAGTCGCCTGATATCAAGTTGAGCCAAAGGGCGTTTAACCAGGTCGCGATCTACAATATGACCGTGGGAGCAAAATACCTGGCAGTCACCAACGGAATGGTGCACTATTGTTGTTTGGCGCCGAGGCAGGGGCAGGAAGGAATCTTTCTGGAGGATTTCCCTGATTTTGAGGAAGAGTAGTGGACTAACGCTGTCGCTGGTTTGAATTGAGTTGCCCTACTTTATGAATTTGAATGCCTTCGTAGTTTTACCACTTTCTATTAACAAAATGTATATTCCTTTGCTTAATTCGATTGTTGAAATGGTTTGGTCACCAGACCTGTTTCCTGAAAGTTCTATGTTCCCTAGCATTGAATAGATGCGATATCCATAGTCTGCAAGAGGATCAGCTTTGACAGCGATATTGTCAGAAACAGGATTAGGGTAGATCGTCATCTGATCAGGTTCTGCCGGTTGTTCTTCTAGTCCTGTGATATAGGGTTCACCAACGAAAATGGCGAGGTAATTGGCAGTTGCGATCTTAACTACTGATGGATCCCCACCTCGAATATTGGTATTGGCAAAACCCTGCCAGGTATTTCCATCCATAGAAGTATTAAACCATACTTGCGGACCGCTTCCATAAAACCTGAGTTCGCCGGGGTTATTAATCATAAAATTGCCGGTCCAGTTGTGACTCATGTCGGATGGATAATTGCTTTGCTGAACGAAATTTATTCCGTTGCTGCTTATACAGTGAAATGCTCCGTCTTGAGGCGCACCCGCCGGGGCAGCGTAGTGCCAACTGCCATTGAAATAAATGACCGCAGGGTCAATTACCTGCTTGGTCGGATGATCGAATCTGGGGTCCGGTTCAAACGTGTAATTCACGCCATTGTTGCTGATCGCTGAATAGGTATTGACCGTTGCATCAAGTCCGGCGACAGGGAGTTGGCTCGAAGAGAAGTAAATGCGGAGGCTGGTACCGCTTACTACGGCGAGGGTAGGGTCAAATGGCCTTTGATAGGTGGTTGGAATGCCTGCTACCGTGATCGGCACTGGCTGTGTCCAGGTAGCACCGGCATTATAGGAAAATTTCACTCCCACTTTGTCCCAGGATGTGGAATTAACAGGTTTCCTGAACCATTGAAAAGCACAGACCAATGTATCGCCTTTCCACTTGATGACGCTTGGCACCCCGGATGAATCCTGGAAGATGGTTGTATTTGTAAAAGTCGTGCCGTCATTAGACCAGGCCATTTTTAGTGGCGACTCCCATGGTGGTCTTCCTTGAGAATGACCAGGCCAATAGACCAAAATGCATAGAAGCAGAAAAATAATTTTCATAAGTGCAAACATCATCGTTCACTACTTTTTCATCAGTTGGGCAGGAGCTATCCTTTCAGCCTCACATAGACAAGCTTGATCGTTTTTTTGTCAGTCTCTCGCTCATCAATTTCAAATCTTCCAATACTCTTGATGAGTGGGGCCAATTTTCCAAAGCCAAAATTTCTTGGATCGAAGTCGGGTTGCTTCTTCAGAAGCAAATTTCCGACTTCCCCGAGGAAAGCCCATCCGCTATCATCTGCAAGATCAGTAATGGTGGAAGAGATTAAATTAATCGTTTCGCGGTCTACTTTTTTCAGTGTCTCTTCCTCAGCAACTTTTGGTTCCTTTTTATCTCTTCCGATTTCAATTCTAGTGTTGGACTTAACGGCCGGAGCCTTTAGTATTTCGAGATAGATAAATTTATCGCAGGCCACAATAAATGGATTGGGGGTCTTCTTTTCTCCCAGGCCGATTACCATCATGCCTGCTTCCCGTAACCGTAAGGCGAGCCTTGTAAAATCGCTGTCGCTGGAAACAATACAAAACCCATCCACTTTTTCGGTGTATAGTATGTCCATGGCCTCAATGATCATTGCAGAGTCCGTTGCATTCTTGCCGGTGGTATAACTGTACTGCTGAATCGGTGTGATCGCATTTTCGAGCAACACGCTCTTCCATCCTGTCACGTTGGGCTTGGTCCAGTCGCCATAAATCCTTTTGAAAGTTGGGGTGCCGTATTTCGCGATTTCTTCCATCATCGCTTTTACGTTGGTAGAAGGAATGTTGTCAGCGTCAATCAAGACGGCAATCCTAAAGTCTTTGATGTCTTTCATAATAAATAACCCACCCTTTGTTCTGTGGATTTCATCCAATGTAAAAAAATAAATCAATATGATTTGATTGAGTTCTGAAATGAGTGAATGGAAGCAGAGACCTTAATTAGAAAGGTCTGCTGACCAGGGACACCTTCAGTTCATTTTCGAGGATTTGGGCAGTAAAAAATTAAGTTTTTCCCTTGCACCGTATTCCAAGACGGTCGTTAAGGTCAAAGTGCTGCAAAATGTTGCGGACTTAAAATGATTCAATCCAATAAAGACATCAAATACATTTCCGGCAGATTCTAAGACCTGTGAGCTAAAACTAGATTTCTAACTTGAGCCAGGCTGAATTTGGAATCTTTAATTTGCCACAGATTGCACAGATTACCACTGATAAAAATCATCTGTGAAAATCCCTGCCTGCGCCAAGTCGCTTCGGCAGGCAGGTGTGCAATCTGTGGCCATTAAATTGACCTTGGCTATTAGGGCAGATGACGAGTTAAATGGAATTGACGCAGAATGAAGATGCGCAGATGAACGCAAATAAAATGCAAGCATCAGCGCAAATCTGCGAGGGCTCGATCTGCGTAAATCCGCGGGAACCTTTCCCAACATTTGATTCGACATTGCTCCGAATTCCTTATTTTCACTCCTTCAATTTTGCCTACATGAACAAACGAACATTTATCAAGATATCCTCAGCACTCGTTACGGGTGCTGTGCTATCTCCTCTAGTAAGTTGCAAGCAAGGAGAGAAACTGCACAACTGGGCGGGGAATCTGGAATACGGTACCGATCGTGTATTCGGTCCAAAGTCAACAGAAGAGGTTCAAGAACTTGTCATGAAATACGATAAGCTCAAAGTTCAGGGCACCCGTCACTCATTTAACACCATTGCCGACAGTACCGAAAACCTTGTGTCCCTGATTCATCTCAATGAGATCACCATCAACAGCAACGCAATGACCGTGACGGTGGGAGCAGGCGTGAACTATGGTCAATTGGCCCGACATCTTTTTAGCAATGGTTATGCTGTTCACAATCTGGCGTCATTGCCCCATATTTCAATTGCGGGTGCGTGTGCTACGGCCACACATGGATCAGGGGTAAAGAATGGGAATCTTGCAACGGCAGTTTCCGCTTTGGAGATGGTGACCGGTACAGGTGAAGTGGTGACCCTTTCGCGTGACAAAGACGGTGAACAGTTCCTGGGAGCTGTGGTTGGACTTGGTGGAATTGGATTAATCACAAAGACAACCTTGGATATTCAGCCAGCATTTAACGTCAGGCAAGATGTTTACGAGAACCTTCCGCTGGAACAATTGAAAGATAATTTTGAAAGTGTGATGTCGGCGGGCTACAGCGTAAGCTTGTTTACCGACTGGCAAAACAAAAATATCAGTCAGGTTTGGATAAAATCCAGGATTGAACAAGGTGTCACTCAGGAGATGCCCCCTGAATTTTACAAAGCAACCTATCAGACGCGGAACATGCATCCCATTACTGCACTTTCGGCGGAAAATTGTACGGAGCAGATGGGGGTATCGGGTCCGTGGCACGAGCGGTTACCTCACTTTCGAATGGACTTCACACCAAGCAGCGGAGTTGAATTGCAATCAGAGTACTTCGTTCCCCGCGAACATGGGTATGAAGCGTTGCTTGCAGTGGAGGAACTGAGTGATAAAATCGGACCGCACTTGCTCATCTCCGAAATACGTACTGTTGATTCAGACAATCTCTGGATGAGTACCTGCTACCAGCGGCCTTCCATGGCCATCCATTTCACCTGGAAACAAGATTGGCCGGCAGTGAAGGCGTTGTTGCCGCAAATCGAAGAGAAATTGGAACGCTTCAATGCACGCCCGCATTGGGCGAAGTTATTCACCATGGCACCGGGGCGCCTAAATTCATTGTATCAGAGGCTTCCTGACTTTAAGAAGTTGATGGAACAATACGACCCGCAGGGAAAATTTCGGAACGAATTTCTAAACAAAAATATATTTGGATCATGAATAAAAACTGGATTGGGTTGCTACTCATAGTAGCGGTATCTGTGAGTTGTAAATCGCCTGAAGAAACTAAACGGTTAGAATTGGCTGCTGCGATGGAAAAATCCATTACGACGGAGTTGCTAAATAAATGGTATCCCCAATCTGTTGATACAGTCTACGGTGGATTTCTCAGTACATTCACTTTTGATTTCAAACCGACTGGTGATCAGGATAAAATGATTGTTTCCCAGGCTCGCCACACCTGGACCAATGCCAAGGCCTCTCTTCGATATCCTGACGTGAAACACTATGCAAAAAGTGCAAAACATGGGTTTGAATTTCTAAAGGATGTGATGTGGGATAAGAAGTACGGTGGATTTTACTGGCTGGTTGACCGCCAGGGAAATGTGAAAGGTGATTCATCCAAAACAGCGTATGGGAATGCATTTGGCATCTATGGATTAGCCGCTTATTATGAAGCATCAAGAGATCCCAGAGCGTTGGAACTTGTGAAGGAAGCGTTCGCCTGGCTCGAGAAGTATAGCCATGACCCGGTAAACAAAGGCTACTTTCAGCACCTGAAGCGTAATGGCAGTGTGGTGCAACGGACTCCGGAAATTCTTTCGACAGCCGATACAGGTTATAAAGATCAAAACAGCTCCATTCACTTGCTGGAGACGTTTACTGAGTTATATCAGGTATGGCCTGATCCATTGGTGAAGGAGCGATTGAACGAGATGCTTTTATTAATTCGCGATAAGATCACCACGCCGAAGGGTTGTCTCACCTTATTTCTTACACCTGACTGGACGCCCGTGTCGTTTGTCGATTCCTCAAAAGAAGTTATCCTGAAACATCGTGGACTCGACCATGTTTCCTTTGGGCATGATATTGAAACAGGCTATTTATTGCTGGAGGCTTCCCATGTTCTTGGATTGGTGAATGATACCCTTACTTTGAAAGTGGCTAAGAGAATGGTGGATCATGCCCTTCGCAACGGTTGGGATAATGCTGTTGGAGGTTTTTATGACGAAGGATACTATTTCAAGGGAGAACCCGGAATCACCATCATTCGCGACACAAAAAACTGGTGGGCACAGGCGGAAGGTCTTAACGTACTATTGTTAATGGCGGATCTATTTCCTAAAGATGAACTGGATTACTTTTCGAAATTTGAAACACAATGGAAGTACATTGATACTTATCTCATTGACCACGTAAATGGGGACTGGTACGCTGGTGGCCTCGACAAGGAGCCGGAAGCGAAGACCGCTTTGAAAGGTCATATCTGGAAAGCGATATACCATCATTATCGGTCATTGGCGAATAGCATCGACCGACTGAGAACCACAGGTGATACAGCCAAACACGACTAAATTAATTTGCTTCTGGCGGAATTGGAGGTTAAAACGCAAGTCTACAAATATTGTAATATTTCTTTAATGGTTCCGACTTGCTTGAAATTCTTATGCGCTGAATGTACATGTTCGGTCTTCATATCAGTTTTCTCGTGTCCCCATGTCACGTGGTAGGGTATGTGGATTCCATGACCGCCGATCGCCAATACAGGAAGGATGTCAGATTTGATTGAGTTCCCCACCATCATAAACTGGGATGGAAGAATATCAAGATGCTTAATTAACTTGTTGTAATCAGCTTCAGCTTTCTCCGACATGATCTCAGTATGATGGAAGTAATGTTCCAACCCGGATTTTCGCAGTTTCCTTTCCTGGTCCAGCAAATCTCCTTTCGTGGCCACCACCAGTCGATAGCGATCTTTTAAACTCGCCAAAACCTCTTCGACGCCATCTAGTTTTTCAATAGGCTTCTCAAGAAGTTCCCGACCATAGTCGATTATTTTTTCGATCGCAGCAACGCTGATCGTCTTATCGGAAATGCGGATGGCGGTTTCAATCATGGACAGCATGAAGCCCTTAATGCCATATCCGTAGAGTGTAATGTTTTTTATTTCCGTTTGAAGGAGTTCGCGGGCCACACTGTGTTGAGGCAAATATTCTTCCAGCAATTCAAAGAATTTCTTCTCAGCCTCCTGGAAATAGATTTCGTTGTCCCACAAGGTGTCGTCAGCGTCGAAAGCAATTACTTTTAGTTTCATGTTGTGAGTGAAAAGAAATAATTAGAAGGACTAATTCGAATTAAATTTAGTTGGTTATTTTGCTTATCTTACATCTTGTAATAGTATTTAGAAGAAAGAGGCCTTGTAGCTTCAATGCAGTGAACGGTGGGTTTGCATTGATTTCCTGATCGCATCGCGGTCCTGAGTAACCGAATCACTTATTTAATACAATAAAAACCAAACCCAATTACCAATGAAAAAATCAATGCCATTGATGAAGATGCTCTTTTTTGGACTCTTCACAACACTCCTTGTTTCCTGTAAACCGGAAGCGAAGAAGGAGGAAGCTGCTGCGATGGTTCCGGAGAAGAAACCCGCAACTGAGATGCTGGACCCAAGCTTATCCGATCCTCTCAGAAAGTCATCTGACGCATTTGCCATGGGAGACCTTGACGGTTTCACCTCTGGGATGGCCGATAACATCAGGTATAACTGGTCCTCCGGAGACAGCCTGAGTGGCAAGCAAGCAGTGCGAGACTATTATGCTGGCAGGTGGAAACTGATTGACTCAGTTAAATTTATGAGCCATATTTTTCTCCCGATTCAGGTTAACGAAAGCCCATTGAAAGGTGTAATGACCGGCAAGTACATTATGCAATGGACATATGCCAATATTAAATACAAGAATGGAAAGAAGATTTCTTTTTGGTTTCACGCTGTCAACCATTTGAACGAGGAAGGAAAAATTGATTTCCTCAGTCAGTATATGGACCGGGCGCCGATCATGGAGGCTACAAAAGGAATGAAGATGAAATAGTCAAGTCAGATTCTAATAAAGCCCAATCGGATGGTTGGGCTTTTTGCATTTTTGACTCTTCGCTGATTATCGTTCTGCCTTAAAGAACAAAGGACAGAATTACCGGGTAAATTCAATTTTCTTGGGATCGATCGGATGGAAAGACACCTCGTATTGGTTCCTCAAATTTGTCTAGAAAAGTTGACCGTGATCCCTTCTGTTTTACCTTCGTTTCTTTTGCTATGGGGATTTCTCTTGTGCTGCTCTGAGCTCCTTCGCTGAATTCAGAATATAACTTTTAATGTTCTTAGCATCGTCCAGGGTAAGCCTGTCACCGAAATTGGGCATCCCTTTTTTAAGATACATTCCTTTTAAAACGATGTCTTCAAAAATTGAAAATGTTCCTTCATTTGAATAATTTAGATTTGGAATTGCCCCACCATTCATGCCCGGTAGACCGTGGCACATCCAGCAGTAGGTGCCAAATAAAATAGATCCCTTGGCTATTTCATCCTTTGTAGCCGTGAAATC
>JAYVRH010000714.1:0-3222 GCA_043776495.1 Cyclobacteriaceae bacterium | reverse complement strand
CATATCACGTATCGAAAATTATTTGATGAAACAAAGTCCTTCAAACGTCACCCATTTTTGAGATAACCATGCAACAGGAAGAAACAAAGTCAGGCTTTTTATGGAAGAACCTGTTGAGGGGGCTGATTTGGTTTGCGATTATCATCACCGCTTACATTTTGGCCAGTGAAGATCTAAAGGTGTATCAAAAAGAAATCAATGACATCGGTGATCGTCTGCCATTATTGCTGGGAATTTTTACGGTGTCAGAAATTGTTTTTGGAATAATACCTCCTGAGTTGTTCATGCTCATCTGGCAATCCAAGGGAGTTCTTTCAGAATATGTAGTCAACCTAACATATCTTACGCTTATTTCCTATGCAGCGGGAGTGCTCGGTTATTATATTGGTCATTATTTTTCCAAAACTGATCTATATGGAAGGATCAGTGATCGGTACTTGAAGCAATATGATCGGCAACTTAAAAAATTTGGTATCTACCTTGTTTTAGTGGGGGCCGTTACCCCGGTACCTTTTTCTGCCACCTGTATGCTTGCAGGTTCAGTGAATATACCCATCAAGAATTTTCTCCTTATCTGCATCTCAAGAATTGTGCGTTTCGCAGGATATGGTTGGGCGGTATGGGCTTTCCCAAATTATTTTAGTTGATCTGAAGTCATCAACTTCAATTATTGATTCCATGAAATAAATTCCGAATGAAGGCGAAGCACCTGCGGAATGACCATGTGTTGATCGTCATTGTGAATAACATAGTCTGCCCTCCTCAGCTTTTCTGCTTCGGGCCATTGACTTTTCAGGATGGCATTAATATCGTTCTGTGATCTGTGCGGGTCGCGTGCCACGATTCGATTGATTCTGACACTTTCCGGAGCTGTAACAACAATCATCTTATCAACGGATTTGTATGAGCCCGCTTCATACAATAGAGCCGCCTCTCTTAGCAGATACTTGCTACTTTGATGAGCCATCCACCATGCCTGGTAGTCATCAGCCACCCTTGGGTGAACGAGGTTGTTCAATTTCTCTAACCTTTTTGGATGTCCAAAAGTAGCTTGACTTAAATACACGCGATTGAGTTCCCCATCCGACCTGTAGGCTAAGTGCCCAAATTCTTCTTTAATCTGCTCTATCAACACAGTATCTGTAGTCATCAAATCTTTCGCACGACTATCAGCATCATAAACCAGGACCCCGAGGCATCGAAAAATCTCGCACACCAGGCTTTTTCCAGCACCAATGCCGCCTGTGATGCCTACTTGGAGCGGGCGGTCCATAGATTTTAATATTTTTTCATTTTTACCGAATCGATCTGGATCAACTCAGCGTACGGTAGATCACCTTTCGAATGAGGCAGTAATGATTTGAATTCTCCTTTCTTAATTTCAACCAGATCGATGGTAAGGAAAAGGGTGGACACTTCAGATAAAAACCGCGCACGTTCTTTTTCAGGCACAACAAAAACACATCGAACGCTATCACGGTCGACTTCCATTCCCCAGGGTATTTTGGGAATTCTTAGTTTTAGATACTGCACCAGTTCTTCTACGGGACCCACTTCAAACATCACTTCTGCTACAGGGGGATTGCGGCTGATAAGTTCACTATGAGGTACCACGACCTCTACGTTTTCCCGGTAATTGCTGTTGATGCGCGTACCCTTTACTTTCAGAAAGATTGTATCATGGAGGCTTTCCAAATAACCCTTAGGGCCCTCCAGGATAACGGAGTCAGGTAAGAGAACCATTGGACTGGTTTTTCCAAAGTTCTTTTTAAAAGAAAGCTCGCTCACATCTGCTTTCAAATTGAGTATCCGGGCGATTTTGGGCTCTATCTCCAACCGAAGGGTATCTGTGACTATAAAATTTACTTGCAGGGTTCCGATTTGACTTGCTACGATTGGAGAAAGTGTGGAAGCGACAATCTTATGAGTGTCAGCGGGCCGTTCCAAAGGCAAAGAGATGCTTGGAATTTTTAAGCCCAAACTTTCACGGAATATTTCCCATCCGTTGCCACTTACATTGAGTGTGAGCGTGGCTGGCAGTGGCTCGACCGCAATGTATTTCGAATTATCGAACTCAAATTGCAGCGGGAACCTAAGATTGGCGGCGTAGTTATTATTCAGTGCGTTAAAAATCCAGAAAACAGATGCAGCGAAAAAACAAAGTGCCAATGCTTTCCAGTCAGTTCGGTCAAACCGCAAAAGATTGCTGATGGCACGTAAAAAATTCAAGTGTTTTTATTCAGTCACTACTCAGGAAGTTTTTTTCTCCAGATTCGCTGCTTTGGTCGACTCCATGGACACTGAGGACTTTGCAAACTTGATGCGCGCCCCCCTTTCGAACTCAAGTATAAACGTGTCGCCTTCAATTTCGGCTACCCGGCCATAAGCACCACCAACCGTCACCACGAGGTCACCCTTTTTCACTTCCTGCACAAATTTTTTCTGGTCTTTGGCCTTCTTTTGTTGGGGGCGGATCATGAAAAAGTAAAAAATACCAATAATGGCCACCATGAAAATCATGGAACTCCATTGACTGCCTTGTGCTTGTAAAATAATGATGTGCGTCATAGTTAGATTTTTGCCGACCAAAGTTAGTCGATTTTGGACTGTAAAAGGAAAAACAGCAAAAAGTCCTCCGCTTTGGGCAGAGGACTTTCCTATTATGGTGATTTACTTCGTAGGTCCGTTCAATTCAGCCTTGGGAGTAACCATTGCCTTAAAGCGAAGGGTGGTGGTTTTAGGCCATGTATTGGCCGTCACAGTAATCGTCTTATTGTTTATTCCTGGCTTGCCATTGGTGTCAAACTCAGCAGTCACTGCGCCGGTGCCACCGACCGGTATCGGCTCTTGCGTCCAAGTGGGCACAGTGCAGCCGCATGAAGGTTGAGCGCTTTGAATGATCAATGGTGCCTGACCAGTGTTCTTTATTTTGTACGTATAGGATACTTTTTTCCCTTCACTGACAGTGCCAAAATCATGGTCGATCTTACTAAACTCAGCTATTGGGAGCGGCCCTTCGGGCTTTTCATCCGCAACTACTGGGGCGGGTGCAGCTGCGGTAGCAGCGGCTGCGGTAGCAGCGGCTGTAGCTGCAGCGCCCGTGCCACCTTTGTTGGTTTCTAACTGGGCCAACCGTCCCTCAAGTTCAGCAATGCGTTTTTCAGCAGCCCGATCTTTGCAGGCAGATGTTAAGAATGCGAACCCGCCAATTATTAGCCAAAT
>JAYVRH010000713.1:0-3228 GCA_043776495.1 Cyclobacteriaceae bacterium | reverse complement strand
GCAAATCTTAAATTTCAAACGGCCAATATTCAATATTGAATTGCGACCCAACTTCGATATTCAAAATTCGAGGTTAGGCATTGTAGATTCAAACTATTTATAATCTCATGGCAGATGGAAAGACACCAATATACCGCGGCTAGCACCATTCATTGTCCGGATTACGACAAATACAGGAAAGCGATAATGCCTAACTTTGTCCGGAGAAATTCTGCAATGAAAAACGTAATTATTTTTATAACCTGTTTAAATAGTTGGGCCTGCTTTGCTCAGGAAACTAAAACCGTGAATTACGGCAGTTTTACAGGAGCGATTGGAAGTAATCAGGGAAGCTTATCTGTAGATTTCTTTCATTTATGGAGGCTTGGGGAAGCCAGAAAAATTGAGGTAGGCGTTGGGGGAAGGATCACCTCCTATTTTGGGAGTGCGCAATACTATTCTTCCGCTCCTGCCGACCTCGCTGATGTCCCATCCAAAAGCGATTCATTGCTAGTGCAATCCCCTCAAGTCAATTCCATCAATCTGTCCATCAACATTGGATACCGCGTATCAGCAAAAATCGGATTAGGGTTTAATATCGACGCGGCTGGCTTCACTTTGGGGGCGGAAAAGACAGGAACATACCTCAATGGTACTCAGGGAAGTGCCACATCAGCCAAACCTACTCCTTACAACCTCCTGCTGGTGGGGCACAACGATCATGGAACGTTGAATTCTGAGTTTTATTTGCGATATTTCTTTAAGGAAGGACTGGGGATTAAGGTGGCATACCAATACCTTTTTTCGGAGTATACCACCAACACCAAAGTCCAGATAGCTCCAGAACCTAATGACCGCTTTCGGAATATTTCTAATTTATTTAGCTTAGGTATTACGAAACAATTCTAACCCATCCCATCATGAAATTCAGCCTGTTTGCCCTAATTGTTTTCACTGCAATTGCCTGTAGCAAGAATGATGCTACACCCAGCGTACCAGCAAGTGATACATTTGATGAGACGAAGGCGACCTTGCTGCGGGAGGGAACCTTGATGGGTAATATGAGTTATACAGTAGCCGGCAGGGTAAAGATTTTTGATGACAGCGGAAAGAAAGTTTTACTCCTGGAAAATTTCACTTCGAGCAATGGCCCTGATTTGAGGGTGTACTTATCTACAACCGAAGATGCCGCGGCATTCATAAACCTTGGTAAGTTAAAATCCACCATGGGCAAGCAATCCTATGAGATACCGGGTCAACCAGATTTCGCACGATACAAGTTTGTGCTGATCTGGTGCCAGCAGTTTTCAGTTCAATTTGGCAAGTCAGAAACCAAATGATAATGTATTGAAAGAGGGGAAGAATCCGCGGCACAACACATTCAATAACGGGTATTCTGTAAATTTGTAAATTGATATCTTAAAATCAATTTCCTGCCGATGGTGCAAATCCGACCCAATTGAGTTCTTTAAACCCAACAAAACCATGAAAACAATGCCACCTTATCTCGACAGGCGAAGCTTCATTGCGAAAACCGTCACTGTAACGACTGGACTTCTTGGGTTCGGTGGAATGAACCAGGCTTTGGATGCAAGTGTGTTGCCTCCCGAGGAGGGGCGATATGTAATCGGGCCTATGAAAGGTTATTCACCTCAGATCGGGACCCTCGTTTCTATGCTGAATTATAACCGACAGACCATTGTTGATACAGTCAAATCGCTTACCCAGGAGCAACTGGATTATCTTCACGATGCCAATTCAAATACAATCGGAGCTTTAATTCTTCACCTTGGCGCAACGGATAAGTTTTATCAGATCAATACATTTGAAGGCCGTCAGGAATTTAATGAAACCGAAAAGAAAATCTGGAATGCACCAATGAGCCTGGGAGATGAGGGACGCAAAAACATAAAAGGACAGGAAGTTAAATACTACCTTGATATCATCAGTGAAGTGAGGCAAAAGACGTTGGAGGAGTTTAAAAAGAAAGACGACACATGGTTGCTTGCAATTGACCCTGAATGGTCAAAAGAAGAGCCATTGAATACCTATTGGAAATGGTTTCACGTCTGTGAGCATGAGTCTAACCACCGTGGGCAAATGACATGGTTAAAGGGCCGACTTCCGGGCGCAAAACCTGGTAAGGAATAAGTGCACCATCCATTTTAAACCAAGCCAAATATGAAAAACTTAATCATTCTATTTATTTTTTTGGTTCTCGCATGCAGCGACCAGAAAAAAGCACCAAGTGCTGACACACCCAAAAATGAAGCTGGAGTACCACAGTACACCGAAGTGAAAACCGGTGGAGTAAGAATGATTTCCGTGGCCGGGAAATATCAGATATGGACAAAGAAGATTGGTAGCGGTGCCATCAAAGTTTTACTACTGCACGGAGGACCTGGCTTCACGCATGACTATTTTGAGTGCTTCGAGGATTTCTTGCCGCCGGCAGGGATTGAATTCTACTACTATGATCAATTGGGAGTCGGCAACTCCGATATTCCAATGGACACTTCACTGTGGAACCTTCCGAGATATGTAGAAGAAGTAGAGCAGGTCAGGCAAGGACTTGGTTTAGAGAATTTTTATTTGTTGGGACATTCGTGGGGAAGTATGCTTGCCATGGAATATCTCCAAAAATATCAAGGTCATGTGAAGGCTGCTGTGCTGTCAAATATGGTGGCAGGGATAAAAAGTTATGTTGCATACGCCGCTAAGCTAAAGCAAGATCTTTTCACACCTGCAGAAATCAAGAAGTATGATTCTCTTGACAAACTGCAACTGTATGATTCACCAGAGTATCAAAACCTTCTGATGGGAAAATTATACGGAAGTGTTGTTTGCCGGTTAGATCCATGGCCCGAACCGCTCATGAGAGCATTTAAAAAGGCGAACATGTCAATCTATATTCAAATGCAAGGAGTTGATGAATTCCATGTGACCGGCAATTTCAAAAACTGGGAGATGTGGGACCGGTTGCCAAATATCAAAGTTCCGACACTTGTCCTCGGCGGAGAGAAAGACGAAATGAATCCGGAGGACATGAGGAAAGAAGGGAAACTAATCCCCAACAGCAGAACTTACTTGTGTCCTAACGGCAGTCATCTCAGCATGTATGACGACCAGCAAAACTATTTCAATAATTTGATTTCGTTTCTTAAAGATGTTGAAGAGAACAAATTCACAGCTGATCCTAAATAGTGAGGGCGACTGTTTTACTTCAGCACATAAATGATATGGGTGTAT
>JAYVRH010000712.1:0-3248 GCA_043776495.1 Cyclobacteriaceae bacterium | reverse complement strand
TCGTCCGGAAACCTCTATTTTTTAACCAATTGGCCATTTTTGTACTCATATTCGATGGTGAGCTTCCCATTTTGATCATACCATTTTGACACCCCATCCCTCAACCCATTTTTGTAAAGGCCCTCTTCCATCACCTTGGTATTGTCATAATAGATTTTTGTGAGGCCTTCTTGTTTTCCATTTTCATAGTAGCGCTCTTCTTTTACATTGATGGAATTGAATTCTTTGTATTCTCCCTGCCTCAAGTCGTTATGATAGAAGCACCTTTTAATAACTTGATGGCTTGTATTAAATTCAAGAAACGGCCCTTCCTTTTTATCATGATAATAAGTTGTCAAAGTCTGCATTACACCATTATCATAATATTCTATCCAGGAATTTTCCTTCTTTCCATGCAAAAGATAACCGGTCGATGTGATGGTACCTGCTGCATTTTTAGTTTCCACTTTTTCTAAGCCGGTTGTATCTGAAAGTTCTTCCTTAGGATCCGCTGGTTTTACAATTGTTGCATTTTCTATTTTCTGTTCTGACGAAGGTGGTGAACATGCGAAGACGAATGCGACTAAAAGAAGAAAAGAAATGAAGGGCCTCATAAAATTTGTTATTGATTTGAGCTCTATTTTAATACAAAATTCTTGTTCGTAGCAATAACTGAAATCAAAAAAATGTTCTGATCTGCGTTTTCATAGATTTGAACCAAAATAGGATTGATCATGCAAATACAAGGCACCGTTGAGCTAAAGAAGGGGAGAGAGGCCTCTGCCAGGCGTTTCCACCCATGGATTTTTTCAGGTGCAATTCATTCCATTGTTGGCAACCCTCAGGACGGGGATTGGGTTGAAGTAAAAGACCATTCAAAACAGACGCTGGGCTTTGGCCATTATCAAAAGGGGACAATCACCGTACGACTATTCTCTTTCTCTATTGTTTCTCCCAATGAAAGTATCTACGCCGATAAGATAGCGAAAGCCCTTCATCAGAGGATCGTCTCAAAGGTTAAAAGTGATTTTACAAATTGTTACCGGTTGGTTCATGGTGAAGGTGATGGGCTTCCGGGATTGATCATTGACATGTACAATGGCGTTGCTGTAATGCAGGCCCATCATTTGGGTATTTATCGGGACCGCCATTTGATTGCAGCCGCTATCAAGGAGGTGCTCTTAAGCGATGTCCATTCGATTTATTTCAAAAGCATTAGTACACCGCAGGGGAAGAACGAAAGTGAGTACCTTCTTGGGATGACCGGAGTACCTCATGTCGCCTTAGAGCATGGGCTAAAGTTTTACGTGGATTGGGAGGAGGGTCAAAAAACCGGCTTTTTTCTCGACCAGCGCGAGAACCGCGAGCTGGCAGGAAATATGTCAAAGGGTTTAAAAGTTTTAAATACGTTTTGCTATACCGGAGGATTTTCAGTTTATGCATTGGCTGCTGGAGCGGAACTAGTCCACTCGGTCGACGCTTCTGAAAAAGCAATTGAGCTCACCAGAAAAAATATCATACTCAACGGCTTTTATTCTGCTCAACATCTGAGCTTTGTTGCCGACACTTTTGATTTTCTAAAAGATAAAAAAGATCAATATGATCTTATCATTCTTGACCCTCCCGCATTCGCAAAACACAAAGAGGCACGGCACCAGGCCATGAAGGGTTATCAAAGATTGAATGCGGAAGCCATACGGGTTATTAAGCCCGGTGGAATTATTTTTACTTTCTCATGTTCGCAAGTAGTAGACCGGCAATTGTTTTATGATACAGTTGTCTCCTCTGCCATTCAATCCGGTCGCGAGGTCAAAGTACTGCATCATCTATCGCAGCCTGCTGATCATCCGGTTTCGATGTATCATCCGGAAGGAGAATATCTTAAGGGACTGGTACTTTATGTAAGCTAAGAATGATGTCTTTATCGCTATGGGCTAGTACTGGTAATTATATTCGTTTGAATGGTTAAATCAATTTGGGATGTCTCCTCGCGGTTTCTGGAGGCCTCATCAAAAATACCGCGATCCACAAACGTGATTCAACATACCAACTGTCGAGCCCTTTGCAGTTCGTTTTAAGGGAATGGGCCGACTCTTTATTTCATAGTAAGATCTGAAAGACACCCCCTTGAATGATTTACAAGGGTCAATAATGTCGATTTTTGCTTTGAATTTGAGACTTCAGCTCCCATTGCAACCGTAGTATAACCTAACGAAATAGCCAGATTTTGGATATCATTAAGAATAAATACCCTCATCATCCGACTATAACATTAGAATTTTCCGCGATGAAATTTTGGCCGTATCTTTGTGAAAATTAAATAATAAATAACATGACAAAATGGATCATTATAGGTGTGTTGGGTGTGCTGGTCATTATGGGATTCAGCTCGTACAATGGACTAGTTGGTAAACAAGAAGATGTAGGAAAAGCATGGGGTAATGTTGAGTCAGACTATCAAAGAAGGGCTGATCTTATTCCCAACCTGGTAAATACGGTAAAGGGTTATGCAAATTTTGAACAGGAGACTTTGACAAAAGTGATTGAAGCACGTGCTTCCGCCACTCAAGTTAAAATTGATGCGAATAATCTAACTCCCGAAAATCTCGCAGCATTCCAACAAGCACAAGGAGGACTGAGTTCAGCGTTGGGGAGGCTCTTGGTAGTAGCTGAAAACTATCCTGACCTGAAAGCGAATCAAAACTTCCTTGACCTTCAGGCACAACTGGAAGGAACGGAAAATCGCATCAATGTTTCAAGGCAACGGTACAATGATACTGTGAATGATTATAACAAATCACGCAGATCATTCCCTGCGGTTCTTTTTGCTTCGATGTTTGGTTTTGGTGAGAAGGGATATTTTAAAGCTGAAGCCGGATCAGAGAAAGCTCCCGAAGTAAAATTCTAACGAAAAGTAACGTCACAAAAAAAGCCTTATCTTTCGGTCAGGCTTTTTTTGTGCTGTTCTTTGGAACTGCTTTCTAGCGGGGTGGCCTGATAAATAATGTTTCTCACTTGATAGCTGTTCATTACCGTCATAGGTAAATGCAAATATTTTCGCACATGAATTATCGTTAACCCTTTGGCTGTGAAATAGATAGTGGGGACCCTTTTACCCAATACGGGGAACCCCTTCCCCAGTTAACTCAAGGAAAGCTCCTTCCCGACCTGGACATGGCGTGGTATTTAAGTTGTATCTTGATGGGTGAACTTAAATTTATTTAAACCAAATTTTTATGTTACAGAAAATAAACATGCTATCGGTTGTC
>JAYVRH010000711.1:0-3251 GCA_043776495.1 Cyclobacteriaceae bacterium | reverse complement strand
TTATTCCTCGTGACAGAAGCCATCGCGTGAAGCAGTACCAACCGCTTGTCATTACCCTTGGTCAGGTAACTAATTTCATTTTTTGATTGGATGGATGGATTTGTATTTGGCAACAACGCCAGCTCCGTAAAACCGCCCGCAGCCGCTGCTTTCATCACCGATGTCAAATCTTCCCGCTGCTCATATCCAGGATCGCCAACATAGGTACCCAAATCAAACCATCCCGCAGACAAGAACATTCCTGCCGCATCAATTACTTTATCTGCCGCATAGTTCTTATCTCCGATTTGGGCAATCTGACCGTTTTGGATCAAAACATTCTTCTTCTTTTTGTGAAAAGGGGATTTCGGATTGAGCAGGGTTGCAGATTGGATGAGTATTTTCATTCGAACCAGGTTTCTATTCAATGACTCCTACTTCAGAAAACGAATGAGCAGCACTTCTGTCAATAAGAAGATCAATGCCAATAACAGTGCATACTTCCATAAAGAGGTGCCCAAATATCTCTCTTTTATTTCGTCGCTGAAAGAGCTGGCAGCAGCTGAGCTGAACAAAGAAATATTTTTTCCACTGCCGAGTAAGGACTTCACTTCTTCGCCGCTCCATTGCTCAAGCAGGGACTCGTGCTTGTCCATGTCAAAAGCCACCAGTCCGAGGGTATCTTGTTGCACCCTGGCATAATAAAATCCGGGGTCGATGGAGAATTTGGGAATTTCCAGAATAACGCGGTCTCCATTTCTCCTTTGGGCGGGCACCACTTCCTGTTTGCCGACCAGTCGCACGGGGGTCTCACCTCCAAGGCTGTCTGCTTGCAGTGTGACCATACTTTCTGAAAGCAAATAATACGGCTTCTGACTCACACGATGTCCTGAAGCAGCAATCCGATACATCACTGGCACAAAGAGTGCATGGCTTTGAAAATCAGAATATTTGGCATCCAAGGGAGAAGCCAGGAGAAACATATTACGGACCTTGGACAGAAAAGGCCTTCCATCCTTGAACTTCAACAAAGCAGATCGGTCGGCGCCCCACGAAAGGACAGGTCTGGAACGCGGCATGGCCATGGAGGATGACCGTTCTTCAAAGACATTTTCAAAAAATGGATTTTGAAAATCGGGCTTATCAAGTATTTGCATTTCCGTGGATTCATCTTTCGTCAAGGCAAGGCCTGCGATCAACGATCGGTATGCATTCAAATCACTTTTGGATGAAGGGATCATCAGCGTCGAGCCGGGTCCACGCTGGCGTTCGCGAATGGCCCCGATCAAAGTGGCATCGGGAGTTTCAATATTATTGAGGATCACGAGGTCTGCTTGTGATAATACACCCAGGTCGACATTGCCCTGCTCAAAGGCCCGATAAGAAAACAGGGTTGTGTTGCCAAATACTTTCTCGATGAAGGTATTGCCTTTCCTTACCTCCACAATCTTTATTTTGTCTGAAAAATTCAAGGTGATGTAAAACTCATTGTCAAAGCTCACCGGAAAATCCGTAAAACTCACCGCCGCTTTATTCCATCCTTTCAAGCCTTGTGCAAGATCAAATTTTGCCAGTGCAGACGAGTTGGCTTCGAGATTTACAGAGGCAGTCCCTGATTGCACATCATTGATGGTAAGTTTAAGTACCAACCCTTCACGTGCTTTAGTGCCAATATTTCTTAACCGAACGTTGAGGGTATTGCGCTGCCCTCCCACCATGAATGGATCTTCCAGATAGACTGAATCTACCAACACATTGGTTGCACTTTCCAATGCTATGGGCACCAATCGCCATGACTGAAGCGTGTCAATTAGGTTGGGACCGAGGGCACCCAAGGTTGACTTTTGAAAATCCGATAGGAAGAAAACATCTTGTTGGTCGGCACCAATATGTTGATTTACATCTTTAAAGGTGCGTGAAACGGGGGAGAGTCTTATTTGTGTAAGCAAGTCGACGATCTCCGTTTTTGTTTTGAATGAATTTGAAAAGGGGGCGAAGTCGTTCGTAAGAAGTTTGTAACGCGTGTCTTGTGGAAATAGAGAAACAATTTCCTTGCTGAAGCGGATGCCCGCATCGAGCGCACGGGTCTTCTCTCCCACCAGAGAAAGCATGCTGTAAGAATTATCGAGGTAGATCGTCACTTCACGCCCGGAAGTCATCTGCTCTTGTGCAGGGAGAAAAGGCTGGGCAAAGGCCATCACAAGAAAGAATAAAAACAGGAGGCGGGAAGCCAACACCAAATATTGTTTCAGCTTTCGTTTTTGAGTGGTCTCCTGCCTCACCTGCCTCAGGAAGCGCGTATTCGAAAAAAAGATGCGGGTCGTCCTTCTGAAATTGAAAAGGTGAATGATGATGGGGATGGAGAGCGCGGCAAGGGCCCAGAGAAATGAAGGGAAGGCAAAATTCATTGGCGGCAAAGTTAATCCTTAATCGTTTATGGTTTACAGGCACTTTTTAATATTTGATTAACGGAATAGTGGGGTCTGGTTGAGAAGGGCATTTCACGCAAAGGCGCAAAGAACGCTAAGGAAATGCAAGGTGGATTTATCGCCATGGTCTGATCTCATATCAATTGCATTGCGGTGAAATTTTATGCCCTTGAAGAACGATAACATCCGCTAAATTTACTTGTCTTCGAGTGTATCGTGAACGATACGTTTTTCCAATTTATTTGTATCATTTACGATACGCTATAGAATACCTTATCGCCAGGTTCAAATGGCTTTTGCAGAGCGTTCAACGTGAAATGCCCAAAGACAGGAGCTGTGCTAGCGTAAAATTCCCTTATGGCACTTTGGATTTTTATATTGAGGCAATTCATGTCCGCAATACCAGTATGAAAAAACTTATATTTGGTAATGCCTTCCCTCCTTCCAGGCTTCGAGTATGACATCTTTATTTCTTACCGCCAAAAAGATAACAAAGGCGGTAAGTGGGTAACCGCCTTCCTCAATGCTTTGAAGGCCGAAATCGAATCGACATTCAAAGAGGATATTTCCATCTACTTTGATGAAAACACTCACGATGGAATTCTTGAAACGCATCATGTTGACAAGAGCCTGGAAGAAAAATTGAAGTGTCTGATCTTTATACCTATTCTCTCCCAAACCTATTGCGACCTAAAATCCTTTGCCTGGCAACGTGAGTTTTGCGCCATCAACAAACGAGCTAAGGAGGATAGCTTTACTAATATGTGCTGAATTAAATTTGATAATTATGCAAATATTTATTGGTTTGCCGAAGTCCAGTTATTAAGGTTCAACCTGCAAGGG
>JAYVRH010000710.1:0-3252 GCA_043776495.1 Cyclobacteriaceae bacterium | reverse complement strand
AATTCGTATAGAATGGTTCCTTAAATCCATTCATTTTCTCGGCATAGAATTGCAAAAACTTATGGTCCCAAATACCCCAGATTCCATCATAATCTTTGTCGTTGCCGTATTCGTCCTTTCCAAAATAGTCATTGAAGTCACAAGAGTTGGCAAACGCCTGGAATCCCATGGATCCATTAGGCGCTCCGTGAAAGAAAGCAGTGTAGTAACCCTTTTCCTTCAGTAAACTTGACAGGCTATTCACCCTGTTACCGGAATAGTGTGAAAGGACGAAAGGAACCTCGATCGAAGGTATACTGCAAATGACGGAAGGCATCGCATCAATGGATTTCCTTCCGTTGGCAAAAGGGTATTGATAGGCCTGTGATTGTCCAATCAGCGAGTCAAGGAAAGGAGTATACCCTTTGTAAGAACCATTTTTCAGGTCGCGATTGTAGGCTCCAAAAAATTCTTTAGAAAAACTTTCCAGTATGATGACAACCACATTTTTTGGTTTGAATGCCATCGAATCATTGGGAATATGTATTGGCGAGTACAACTTCTCCACCTCCTCCTCTGAAGCAAAGTATTTTACTTTCTCTATGACAGGAGTCCTTGCAGTGCGAAGTATGGCAAAGGGGGTATTTAGAACCAGGTTAATATCTTTTGGAGTAGTGGCATATTGTGCCGCGTTGCTGAGCGTGATGGGCCTCGTGCTCTCACCGAAGCCGCCCCTCATCCCGGCCACTACCAAACCTCCAATCAACAGCAAAGCCACCCCCCCACTGAAGTGAAGTATCGTCTTCGACTTGATCTGCGGTCCTTCAATCTTAATGCTTATGTAAAAGAACCTCATGACAAGAACAAGAAGAATCCAAAAAAGTACTGCATACCAATAATCGAACAGGAACTGGACCGTTAATCCACCCATGTTTTGTTCATTTTCAAACTGGCGAAATACACTGAGGGTAGTTCTGCGAAGTGTGTATTCATAATAGATCGTGTCTGCCACGTTTGCAGCCAGCCCGATTGAATTAATGACGAGAAAAAGATACTTAAGTATTTGTTGATATCTGGAATTGAAGCGGATTGGCAGGGGGACTGCGAGCAGTAAAATGAACAAAGAGTTGAGATAAAGTATAGCAGACAAATCAAAACGGAACCCTCCTAGCATGATTCTTCCAAAACGGAAAAATGTCATGTCTGGAAAAAACTCAATATTGTAGAGATAGAAACCAATGCGACAAACCGTATATAGTGTCATCATTAGTAGAAGGGCCTGAGAAAGTGCCAGATAGACGTTCCCTTTCCACCGCAATCCTTCCAGTCCCTTGGGTCGGCTTGTCATGAATTAAAATGATTATCAAAGCGTGCAAAATACTCCAATAGAGGTTAATTCTATCTGCCAGTAACGTTTTTGTCTTAGTTTTGTCTTTGGCAAATGCTGAATAGAAGAGCATAATTAGTATTTTGACTCATTGACCTAAATCAAATCATGCGAAGAATCGCATTTTGCGCTTTCCTGATACTGACTATTCAAAACCTATATTCGCAGAATACAGAGTCGTTTGGAGTTTTTGGAGGATTTAACATACCGATTACCATTGATAAGGGGCTCGAAAAAGACACCCGTTTTCAATCCCGGTTTCACATTCGCGGCACTCCCATCGGGTTTCACTATGGGTACGATCGCCCGGGCTTTGGCTATGTAATCTCTCCAAGTTATTTACAGGTAGGCCAGAAGTATACCATAAAAAATACAGTGGGAGGTGATATGGGCACCAGAGATATCAGCATGAACTATTTTAGTGTCCCACTCACACTCAAGTTTCATGTTAATGACTTGTCCTTTTTCAGACTTAGTGTAGTTGCCGCTGCGAACCTCTGTTTTCTAATGGATGGAAAGGAGACCTTTACCCACGAGGCATCAAAGCTAAGGTTCCCTGCGGGAGTGAGTGTCCCTACAGACCCTGGTTATATTATCGCTTACGATGGAGTATTTGTACCAGAAGTGACGAATCAGATTCATGTGTCTAAAGATAAGTTCAGTGCATTTCAGCTTTTTGGGGCCTTCGGCATTCGATCTGATTTGGACTTAAGCGAACACTGGAGCGTGATGATTGATGGTAGGGCTAATTTTGCTGTGTTTGATTCGCGGAACCAGAGTTATGTGAGTGAACTTTCCAATCCTTCCGGCCCAAAAGATATAAATGGATCACCCGGTGCGCCCGACCTTTTCGGCCAACGAAGAGACACTTTTCTCTCTGTTACTTTTGGTGTATCCCGAATCATACAAACAAAAGCCAAGTTTAAAGAACGACGCTCCAGTCCGCTCCCGAAAGTGAACTATTCCAAAGGTGTGGGAGGAAAAGCAAAACCTAAGAATTAATGTCTTAAAGTATTTACTCATCTTCTTCAAGAGACTTCTTAGTTTTCTTAACAGGGCTTAGCTTCCCTATTTTATAATTTAAATTTACTTTAACAATAAAGTTATATAAAGTATTGGTCGTCGACTGCTGGATATAAGCGGAGTTTAAGTAAGAATACACTTGGTAGGATGGCGTAGCAAAATTATCTATGCCCAATCCAATCGTCCCTTTCTTACCCATCAGGTCCTTCTTGACGGCGAGACTATGGTTGATTGGATTAGTTCGGTAGCCTTGCAAATTAATATTTTTACCTTGAAAGAAGCTGAAAAACTGAAGAGCCCAACCTTTCGGGAAATCGTAATTGCCAAAGATGCGATAGTTTTGGACCAGCCCATCGTTCGTTGCGTTGAGAAAAAGATTCGGGGAATTGTTTTTTAAGATGCGATAATATAGATCGGCACCTCCATTGATCGAAAAGTGATTGGAGACAGGGAAGTTTATGAAGATGGAAAAACCATAGTTGGCTTCTGTACCAATATTCTGAACCGTAGAAACAATCGTATCACCTTTAACAAGTCTGGCAGGCTGAATATCGTCAGTGTTGTTCCTTAAATATGTCGAAAGATTAACCGTGGCACTTTTAAATGCGGTCTTATAGGCAATCTCATAATTGTCTGCATATTCTGGTTTCAGATTTGGATTCCCCATAGAAATGTTAAGAGGATTGGATGACTGAATGTTTGGGTTCAGGTCTCGCAAAGAAGGACGCTGAATGCGCCGGTTAAAAGAAACCTTTATCATATTGCCGTTTTTCAATTTCCTTGAAAAATTTATACTGGGTACCAACACACCATAAGAGGGAATGCTGAAGGGCCGTTGCCCTTGAAAATAAGCTTCGATAATC
>JAYVRH010000709.1:0-3252 GCA_043776495.1 Cyclobacteriaceae bacterium | reverse complement strand
GCGGGAAGGACCGAAAGCACCACAAACAATAGCAGTCAAACCATGTTGATGTAGCGCTTGCTTTATCTTTTTCGCGTCAATTTGTTCAGGATATTCTACAGGAATCTCAACTGCATCATAACCCATCGCTTTAAATTTTGGAAACAGACTAATCGTTTCCGTTGTAAAGGGGGAAGTCCACAACCAGGTGCTTACCCCAAATTTTACATTCATGCCCACCAGAAATTATTTAGGAGTACTATTTTATTCCAATTATTTAGCGGCTACAACTTTCATCACACCATTCATAATAGTCCAATGACCGGGAAATGTGCACACGTAAGGATAGTCTCCCGTCTGTTGAGGGGCTATAAACAAAAGCTTTTCGGTCTTTTGTGGATTAATCAATTTAGTGGCGAAGAGTACTTCGGGAATGTCAGGAACATATTGTCTTTCCGCTCCTTTTGGATCGGATGCCAATTTATCGGCAGCCTTTCCAACCGTTTGCAAGGCACCTATTTGCGCTATGACCAGGTTGTGTTGCATGAAGTCAGGGTTTTCAAAAACGATTTCTACTGGTTTTCCAGCCTCCACAGTAAATGATTTAAGGTCATACTTCATTTCATTCTTGATTGCTTTGATCTTGATCAGGGTGGTTGCGCCATTCGCAGTAGCACCAGATGGTTCGTTTACCTCCAGTTTGCCGGCATAGTTATCTGCGAATAGCTCACCGATAGAAATATCCTTGAACGCGCTTTGACTTTTACTACCATATTCCCGCTCCACTTCAAACTTCCAGCTTCCCGCGAGTGATATTTTCTTTCCGCCAATCTGAATAAACATTTCTTCAGGCTTACCGTAGATTCCACCGTTACCTCCGATATCCTCCAATCGTATGATGATGACATTCTTTCCTGTTTTAAGTACGCCGGCAGCAACCTCATAGACTCTTTTATCGGTATGTTTCTTTTCAATGCCGCCCACCTTAACGCCGTTGATGTATGTGACATCAGAATCATTAATTGGCCCCAAAGAGAGAGTAGCCTTCTTTCCGGCACCGGCAGGTATATTGATTGTCTTCCTAAACCAAATGACGCCATCTATGTTTAGCCCGGCCCTTTCGATATACTGCGGAAGTTCCATTGATTTCCAGGTTGCATCATCAAGATCAGTTGCTTCGCGCTTCTTTTCACTTGCCTTCTTTTGCAGGTATTCCGGATGAGCCGCAAGAAAGGAATTTATGAATCCTTTCTTATGCTGATTGGCAGCCGCATATACCGCTTTCGATAACCATTCATCACTCTTTATACTTTCTTCAAGGCTTAATTCGTATAAAGTTTTACCGAGTGATTCGGATGGTGCAATCTCTACTAATGAAACAATCGCCGCCAGACGTGTATTAGGGTCTTTATCATTAAGCACCTTTGATTTCGTTACGGCTTCTTCCGTCCAATGCAACTTCGAGAGAATTTGAATAGCCGCTTTTCTCACCCCTGCTGAAGGATGATTCAAAGCGCTGGTAACAACAGCCTCCGCTTTATCATCTTTACTAATTGCGCCTAGTCCATCAATGATCCATAGGGCATGCACGGCAGTAGCATTATAACCTTCATCATCCAGTTTTTCGTTTTTCACAAGGTCATAGAGTTCGGGTAACACATCCAGGTTACCTCGCTCTACTAATAATCGTTGCGCCGTCATTCTCCAAAAGAGATTGTCGTTGCTGAGTGCATCAACAAGCTGTTTTGGGTTCTCTTTATTAAGTGTGATTGGTTTAACCTCATCGGCCGCCCTGTTCACGACTCGCCAAATTCGTCCATGAGTTTTATCGCGCAATGGATTCTCATATGCATTTCCTTTTCCATTGGTGGCGGCAAATCCTCCGCGCTCAGCGGTAGGGGTTGGGTTGTGTTGAATAATAAAGTTATACCAGTCAAGCACCCATACGGCACCGTCCGGTCCTACTTTAGCATCTACCGGTGAAACCCATTCGTCTGCGCCAGCAAATAGATTCCAACCATCCTTTTCAATGAATCCGGCTCCGTCTTTTTCAATTCGGGCCATGTGGACTAAGTGGCCCGTAGGTTCACATACCAATGCAACCGTATTCCAAAACTCTTTTGGGTAATTTCTTGCAGTATAAAAGTTATGGCCTGCTGCAGCCGTAAATCCACCAAACACATCCACTTGCCTTACTTTTTCTGTAATGGGGTGCATCGCATAGTGGCCGTCTATTTTTGTGCCGACCAATGGAATTCCCTCCACACCTTTTGCTGCTTTGTTGGGAATACCCATGAAAACACTGTGCGTATTGTTGGCCGTGGAGGCAAACACATCATTATTTTCTGTAAAGCCCAGGCCCCAGGTGTTGTTGCTGGTGGAAGTCATAAATTCAAAAGTAGATGCATCAGGTTTAAATCGATAGATGCCTTGACTAAAGGTTCTGTTCTCGCCTCCAACGGTTCCTTCAAATCCCGAATAGCCCACCACACCCCAGATCTGATTATCATAACCATACTTTAAGTTGGATGGACCGGCATGAGTATCAAATGTTCCCCAACCATCCATCAAAATCTTCTTAACATCCGCTTGATCGTCACCATCGGTATCTTTTAAAAATAAAAAGTGTGGTGCTTGTGAAACAATAATTCCACCGTTGCTGAAAACCATGCTGGTAGGAATGTTAAGCTTATCAGCAAACACCGTGAACTTATCAGCTTTACCATCGCCATCCGTATCTTCACATATTTTGATTTGATCATCACCAATACTTTTGTCTTCGCGCACAGTATTGGGATAGTCTACTGTTTCAATTACCCATAGTCTTCCTCTCTCATCCCATTCCATGGCAATGGGATTGATAATATCAGGCTCCGCAGCAAATAGCTTAAGTTGGAATCCAACAGGAACCTGAATCAACTTTGCAGATTCTTCCGGCGACAGTGGTTCTTGAAATTTGGGGACCGGGTTTCTTTTTTCGTAGTTGGGAATATTGGCTTCCTCATGATAAACCAGTGTTGGAATGGTCTTCCGGAAGGTGTCCCATTTAGTTTTCGCTTCGTCTCCCACGGCCCATAGAATTCCTTCTTTCATCAATTGCTGAAAGCCAGGGTTACTCCAGGTTCGCTCATCATGGCCATAAGCAGTATAAAACACTCTTCCCTTGCCATATTCTTTTATCCATGTCCAGGGTTCGTGATGATCGCCCTCAACGCGCTCCATTAAAACCGTAATATCCTTCGCAATCTTATCGTGAACGTAAGTTTCATCCCA
>JAYVRH010000708.1:0-3252 GCA_043776495.1 Cyclobacteriaceae bacterium | reverse complement strand
CCGTGAGTATTGATCTTTTCATGGTTTTCTTTAATACTGTTTGACAGGGCAACGGCAGCATCCTGGTTCCCCGCTTTCAGTTCCTGCTGCATTTCATCGATCAGTTCCATGTTCACCTCGGAAAAATTATTCACAAAGTTCAATGGATTTTGAATTTCATGGGCAATACCTGCGGTGAGCTCTCCGAGTGAAGCCATTTTCTCTGATTGGACGAGTTGCGATTGCGTTGATTTTAATTGGTCATATGCGGTTTCTATTTTTTGTTTTGCTTTTTGCTTTTGCCTGCTGCTGATAAAAAAGAATACGCCAATTATGAAAAGGGTAAAGGTGCTGCCTAAAAAAGCATTCGTTCGTATACGGTTTTGTGATTCTATCTGTGCGGCCTTAATCTCATTTTGCCTCAACTCTTCATTGAATTTAAAACTGATAATCTGTCTTTGCTTTTCCTGATTGTATAAACTATCTTTTATACTCATGGCATGCTTGTAATATACCAGCGCATCTTTATCATTTATCTTTTCATAAATCTTGGTTAATGTTAAATACGCTTCTAGTTTTTCCTTATTGAACTTTCCTTGTCTGGCCAATCCAAGAGATTTTTGAGCATAATATATAGCAGAGTCAATTTGAGTATGACTTTCATATAAATTAGACAGACTATTATACGCGCCCGCCAAATCTTTCTTATTACCTGCTTGTGATAAAGTAGAAATGCTTTTTTGATAATAGGGAAGGGCAGCGATATCATTTTTTAATTTTACCATTGTTCGGCCAGCCATTAAGGCTATCCAGCCATCAAAATTCAAGTCGTTATCAGAATAATGCTCAGATTGTTTTAGGTACAATAGTGCGGAATCATATTTTCCTAGTCCATAATAATTGGCACCAATAGCTGCATAGGTAATTTGACAGGTAAAGCAGTCAGACGTGGTCACTATAATTTCAAGAACGTGTGATAGTAATCGTAATGCCTCATCATAATCGCCCTGATCCCTATAGCTATTAGTTACCGCTCCATAGGCATCTAGCATCATTGTGGTATCACGCATAGCAATAGTGTATTCTATGACAGAAGACCCCAACTTAATAGCAGTTGCAAAATCCCCCAGGGCCCATGCACTAAACGAGAGTGTAAGCTTGCACCTCATTTCGCCTTCAGTATATCCTATCGATTGAGCTAACAATAAGCCTTCCTGGGCTGATAGGAATGCAGAATCCGGATAATGTAAAAAGTAGGAATTTGCCAACATGTTAACTCTTGCCGTGTCGCTCATAACATTGGGATGAGGAAGCTTTGATCTATCACTATTGGATTTCTGCGCAAAGGCAATGGTGTGTAAAACTAGCAGAGTGGCAATCTGAATTATTAATTTCATCGTTATGCATTAAAAATGATCGGGAGTTTAATTGCAAAGACACATCCTCCATCTTGATTGGTTTCCACTTTTATTTCTCCACCATGCGCTTTCACAATATCATAACTCAAACTCAATCCTAAGCCAGTTCCTTGCCCGGTGGGTTTGGTAGTGAAGAAAGGTTGAAAGATTTTGTTCATTCTTTTTTAAGTTACAAGTTTATTACTTCAGTCCACGGAACGATACCCATTCTTTCATTCACAATTTCATTGGTTTTACCTCCATGCACCAATACTGCTTGCCCATTAGGCTGATACTTTTGCCAAAAATGCAACCCGCGCAGCATGGAACTATTTACCTTGACAGATGATTTTATCTCAATCGCCAACGGGCCAGCTTCTCGTTCGGAAATTAAGTCCACCTCGTTGCCAACATTGTCTCTGAAATAAAACAAGCCATCGTTTTGTCCTCCATTTAAATTATTTTTCTTGATCTCGGTAATGATCCAATTTTCAAATATTGATCCATGCGCTCTGTTATTTTTTAAGGCTGACACACTTTTAATTCCAAGCAGATGACAAAGCAAGCCAGTATCATAAAAATAGAGTTTAGGGCTTTTTACTATTCGCTTGTTCAGATTGTTGTGCCATGGCTGCAATAGGTAAAGGATGTAACTGTTCTCCAACAGGCCGAGCCACGCCAACACTGTTTTAGTGTCCACACCGGTTTGCTTCGCCAGTTCATCACGATTCATAATTTGCCCAGCATAGCCAGCACATAAATAAATGAAGCGCGTAAATACTGCGAGGTTAGAAATATTTCGAAGTAGTCTCACATCTCGTTGAACATAGGTTTGGAGATAGCTTTTCAACCAGGTATCGGGAACAATTTTCTCATTCCATATTTCAGGATAGCCACCGGTTATAATATGTTTGTTAACGTCACTATCATTACGTTTTGCATTTACCAACTCGGCATAACTAAAAGGCAAAAGTGAAAGGTATCCTGCACGCCCTGCCAGCGACTGTGACACTTGTTCCTGTAATAAAAAATTATTGGAGCCGGTAAGTATGTATTGCCCTCTGGCGCGATTGTTATCTAAAACTTCCTGGAGATAGCGAAATATGTTGGGCACACGCTGCACTTCGTCAAAAATGGCTCCGTGTTTATATTGTTTTAAAAATGCTGGTGTATTTTGCTCAGCCTCGTGCTGAATAGCCGGATTTTCAAAATTTACATAAGGCCTACCTTTAAAGAGTTGTTTACTTAATGTTGTTTTTCCACTTTGGCGCGGGCCAGTGATGCACAATGCTCTGAATTGCGAAAGGGCATGCTTGGCTTCGGGAAGTATAAGGCGACTAATCATCGAATTCCATTTTTGTAAAAATAGTAAATTCTGGAGTTGGATTCCAGATTTGCAATTTATTACAAATCTGGAATCGGATCAAAACTACCTTATGATGGGCAGTGTAATTAGAAATGTACTCCCTCCACCCTGTCCGACCGGGTCATCCGGGCGGGCTGCCTGCGCTTCCGCCTTCACTACGTTACGGTCGGACAAGTCGGCAGACAGGGTTTCCACTTTATCCAAAAAAGTCCTTACGGACAACTCACCTCCATGTGCTTTCACAATATCATAACTAAGACTCAAACCTAAGCCTGTTCCCTGACCGGTGGGTTTGGTGGTGAAGAATGGTTGAAAGATTTTTTCTTTGATGTGTAAAGGGATGCCTGAGCCGTTGTCTTTTACTTTTATAAGGACCTCACCCCCGCCCTCTCCAGATGAAAGGGAGTAGAATGTGCTAACCTGTACGATTGGTTCATAGGTTGAATCCCTCTTTACGCTTTCTGCTTTCTGCTTTTCGCTCACAGCATAAAAAGCATTATTAATCAAATT
>JAYVRH010000707.1:0-11169 GCA_043776495.1 Cyclobacteriaceae bacterium | reverse complement strand
ATCAAACATTCGCAATTCTCTTCTGGCTAAACAAAGCCAAGATGAACAAACAGGGTCTTATCCCGATATGGATAAGGATCACTGTTGATGGCAGGCGTTCAGAGTGCTCAACGCAAAAACAGATTCCTCTCAAATTTTGGGATGCTGAAAACAACAAGGTGTTGGATAAATTCAGTGAGGCAAGATCAATCAACGACTACTTAACGCTTGTCAAGGCGGACATACTCAGACATTATAACATTCTATTGTCAACAAAGGATGTCGTCACCGCTGAAGATGTGAAGAACAGTTACAAGGGCGTTAAGGAGATCAAGAAAACCTTCCTCCAACTCTTCAAGCAATTCAATCAACAGCTTACCGAACGAAAAGAAATAGATGACCTCTCGGAAGGCAGGCATAAACGATTTGAAATTCTGATTGGCAAATGTGAAACTTTTGTCAAGTATAAATTCAAGCGATCAGACATCATACTTGAAGAGGTGAAGCTGAACTTCATTGTAGAGTTTGAACATTACCTCCGTACGGTTGAAAAGATCGGGCATAACACTTCAATGAAATATGCCAAAGATTTGAAGCAGGTGATGAAATATGGGGCAATGCTGGAATACATACCTTCCAGTCCCTTTGAACATTTCCAGTGTTCTTACCGGAAGGTTAAACGCGAATTCCTGGATCAGGAGGAACTTGACCTGCTCCACAAAAAAGAATTTAGTATCAAACGACTCGAAGAAGTCCGGGATTGCTACCTGTTCAGTTGTTACACCGGATATGCATATTCCGATGCAGAAGCGCTAACACCTGAGGACATTGCAATTGGAATTGACGGTGAAAAGTGGATCATCCGAAACAGGATCAAAACGGATACAACTGAAAACGTACCGTTGCTTCCGATCCCGTTAGAGATTATTGAGAAATACAGAAAGCAAGACTATTGCAAAGTCAATAACAGGCTTTTGCCAATGAACAGCAATCAGCGCTACAATGCGTATCTAAAGGAAATTGCAGATTTGTGCGGGATCAAGAAGACACTGACCACCCACACAGCACGTCATACGTTCGCAACAACAGTCCTGCTGGTCAACGATGTTCCCATGGAAACGGCTATGGAACTCCTTGGGCATACTGACATTCGCACAACCCAGATTTACGGAAAGATTGTGCAGAAGAAAGTGAGCAATGACATGAGGAAGCTAAAGGACAAGCTTTCGATTCCACCGGGAAAGCCAATTCTAAAAGAAATGAATTGACTTAGTGGAGCCACGTAGCCTTCAGGACGAAATGTTCTGAAGGCTATTTTTTTTATTCTTCCCATTTTAGTCGGCAAACGACATTAGCAATCGTCCAAAAACTCAGACTTCACTTATAAGATGTAAGGAATTTTTGAGTCTCAAATTAATTTTCCTTAGCCAAAATCTGGGCTATTTCCATTGGAGGGGACACGGTATGAAACGGGCAGAAGTAAATCAAAAGTCTTTAGTGGTTGAAATTCTGGCGAAGTCGTTTGATGATAACAAAAGTGTCAACTATGTTATCAAGCAAGGCCCAAGCAGGCAGGTCCGAGTTCGTGGCCTCATGGATTATTCATTCAATGTATGTCAAGCCTTTGGTGATGTCTGGATTTCTGATGATGCCCAGGCTTGCGCCTTGGTCTTGTATCCTGATAAGAAACGTTCAACTCTGAATGCCATTTTATGGGATGCGAAACTCGCCCTTTCAGTTATCGGTCTTGGTAGAGTTGGTCAAGTCTTAAGCCGGGAATCAAAAATCAAATCTCTCCACCCCAAGGAGCAATTCAGCTATCTCTGGTTCATTGGGGTACCTCCGGAATTTCAAAACAAAGGGAAGGGAGGTCAACTTCTTGAGGAAATTATTCACGAATCCGGGACTCAAGGACGACCAGTTTACCTGGAGACTTCTGTGGACAGGAATCTCCCCTGGTACAAAAAACATGGGTTTGAAATCTTCCAGACACTGGAATTTACATACACGCTATACATGCTACGAAGTGCAAGTATTAATGTTGATCGAACAATGAATGTCAAAGAATTTGATCGGGTTGAAAATGATCGATGAACTAAACTGGCATCCTTATGAACTTCATGGGTACACAAATGCACATGGTAACATTCTCGATAACTGCGTTCGAAGTGGCTATGCTTTTCTTCCAAGTCATCTACTACCTTGAAAGAACCAATGATAAAAAGAGGCTCTTGTATTTAGTACTTCTGGTTTTTGTCATATTCTACAACATTACCAGTGGCCTTTTCCCGGATGAAGGCATCCCAATCCCCTTGATGGTTCAGACCATTTTAGCTTACTTCTTTGCTTTCGCTACATCGATGTACTTTGTCTACTATTACTACAAAGCCTTTGATCTTAAACTGCTTAAGTTTTTTGTAAGCTATGGCTCATTGATTTTCCTGTTCGTTCCGTTTCTTTTCCTGTTTGTCCTTCCCTTATACCTAACTGGCGACCTCGCGATGAGCCGAAAGTTGGCTGTTGTTATCCCGTTCCTTTATGGTCTATCTTTTATTATAGCGACCACTAGAGCCTTTATGTTTAAATTCAGAGTGAAAGAGTATTCTGAAAAGACGAAATTCCAATTGGTCGTTGCAGCTTATGTAGCGCTCATATGCTGGGTGACCTTGCCAGTGATTGTCTTTTTTGGGGATTTTCAAGTTTTGGAGCACTCCATCACTAATGCTGGTATTTTGATAATGACGATTATTTACGTTCGGTCATCAATTCATCAATCCAGGAAGGAGTACTTTATGCTTTTAAAATCCGGGGAAAGCGTTGAACTCGTTATACGGGAGAATTGTACCAGATTCAACCTCACTTGCAGGGAAATTGAAATCGCAAATCAGATTATCAAGGGACAGCCGTACAAATTAATTGCCTACAGCCTGAACATTTCTGAAAAGACCGTCGCCAAGCATGTGTCAAATATGTTCTTAAAGCTTTCGGTAACAAATAAGGTTGAACTTATCAACAAACTAGCTGAACGGGTCATCACAGCCGCCTAAGTTCAAGAATACCCCCTCTGGGTTTCCCAATTCGGGAAAAATACATACAAATACGTAGTGAATAATATCATTTACCTACTTGTTTCTTCGTATTGCCTTGTGCTCGGAAATTCCAAAAATTTGTATCCGCATTGTCTGAGTGGGCTGTAATCTGAGTTGGTGACGAAACGATTTCTGTGTGGACAATGAATTTAACAAAATCGAATTACTGATAAGAAATGCAATTGACTCCATCATCAAATTACCGGGTAAGGCCCAGGAGCAAATTGCCAAGGACAAATCAGTCATCTCTGGGGAAGTCATCAGAGTAAAGAAATCATTTGTGCTTAAATCCCTGATTCTTGTTGATTCAGGTAGCCTGAGAAGAATGGTTCAATTTCACCAATATTCCATAATGCAGCTAATGGATGAATTAACTGCAATCGAAGAATACGACAGGGATACTTTTTATGCTGGTCAGACTGAAATCCTCTTAGCCTTCCTTCAAAGCCATTTCTGTGAACATTTCGATCAGGATGCCCTGCTCCCAGAAATTCATAGAAGGAAATCAGTTGCCAACACAAAACAACTCTACGTTGAAATCATGACAAGGCTATCAAGCAATCAGTCAGATAAGTCATGGATTGAAGTTTTCATTCGGCCAATAGAGGTGTTCCTAACCCAGGCACACGCAAGTTTCAGGCAGGCAGATTATGTAAAAGAACTAGTTGCTGGTTTGAATGACGCTATTCCTGCTGAGCCCAAAGGAATAGAAAGTGAGAAGATCAGACCCCTATTGGTACATTTCAATTTCAATAGTAAGGCTTGTTTCGATCATTACATCAATTATTTCTCGGCTCAAATAACCGAAGCGGATTCGGTATCAGAGCGACTGGAAAAGCTAGCTTTCGCCTATAAAACAATCAATCAGATTCAAGTAAAGCCAGGATTGATTTATGATTCCAAAGCCCGACCCCTGACTGACCAATTGTCGGACTGGCTACTTCAGGAAATCAATTATCTTGAAAGGAAGGTAGAATTGGTGGCCAAGGGTTCTTTGAGTGACGACCCTACAATAAGAAAGGAATTCAAACTTGATTTCGATATGTCCGTAGCGCAGTTCGCTTACTTTATCAGGACGTTTATCGAAGCTGGAGTCATTCAGAATAAAAACATATCCGAACTGATCCGGTTTCTCGCCAGGTTTGTGAAAACCAAACGCTCGGAGAATATAGCCTACGAGAGCTTCCGGATGAAATATTACAATGTAGAAAGCAGCACCAAGGATTCGGTAAAGAATTTGCTCCACACAGCAATAGGATATATTAATAGCAACTAAACTTTAATAGTATGAAGAGAGTATTAGTGGTCTTTGTCACGGTTGGCATCTTGGTTTTCGCTTGCGGTAAAAAGGTCAATCCTGCGTTGCAAGATGAAATTTCCGGGGCCTACGTCCGCGAGTACTCATTCAAGGTTGTCAATCCGGAGACTGGTGCTGAAATTGGTATGCGTAGCATCAGGGATACAATTTTTATCCGACCTCTTGAGGAAAAATATGAGGTTTCGAATAATAAGTGGAGATTAAATGATTACGATAAAGAGGGTTGGCAGAGCATGGAACATGCCGAGGACCGATCAATATCAACGTTTCAGGCAATATTTAATTCAATTGACCGATCATTGGATTCAGAATCAATGCCTCATTTATTCTTAGATTTAGAAAAGGAGCAACTCTACAAGGACAAAAGTCGTGGCAAGCCTTATCAGAAATCAAAGTAAATGAGTGAAAATGAAACCATCCTGTTTGGAATACCGGTTCCATCTGACAATAAACTATTCCTGGCAATTGTTGCCATTCACATCGTTCTCGGAATCATTTGTGTCCTAAGCGGACTTTCAGCTATGCTCACCAACAAGGGCAAGGTCACCCACACCATTTCGGGGAAGGTCTATTTTTGGGGACTTGCATTTGTTTTCATCACGGTGATTCCTTTGTCAATTATGAGATGGCCGCATAATAACCACTTGCTAGTGCTGGGTGTACTTTCATTCCTCCTTGCCTATTTCGGGCGAAAACTTGCCCGCAATCCACGACCGGGCTGGACGCGCTTACACACTGTATATATGGGATCATCCTATATTTTTCTATTGACCGCGTTCTATGTTGATAACGGAAAGAATTTGCCCTTTTGGAGTTTGTTCCCACAATTTTTCTTCTGGGTTTTCCCGGCGACGATTGGGATTCCAATAATCATTTATGTTGTCCGAACCCACACTTTGAATAGGAAAATGCGATAGGCTTTTTGCATTAACATATTTTTAACAGTGTGAAAAAAGGCTTGGGTTTACTTGAAACGGGCACTTTGCAAGTGATGATCGCTACTGTCAATCCGGGACTTGACAAATTGCCAGATGTTTTAGTATTTTAGCATTTACTTAAATACTAACCAATGAGCGTTACTACTTGTATAAGGGTCCTGGCCGACATCAATCAAATACGGCAGTGCCGCCAAAAAGTCAAATCGGTTAATGAGTCAGTGGTTGTTTTGGCCAGTGCGCTAAGCCTTGCCGGAAACGAAGTGCGATTGAAGATCCTCTTTCTTCTCCTAGAGGAGGGTCAACTCTGTCCGTGCGATTTAAGTGATATTCTGGGAATGAATATTTCGGCGATCTCCCAACATCTAAGAAAGCTAAAAGACGGAGGGTTGATCGAATCGAAGAAAACAGGCCAAACGATATTTTATTCTGTTAACGTTGAATATGCCGGAATCCTTAAACCGATCTTCCAATTAATAAATAATAACAAAATTTTAGACCTGGTATGAAAGCACAACTCATATTAAGCGTGTTAACCGCAGCGGGTGCATCTCTCTGTTGTATCACCCCACTATTAGCCATCGCAGCCGGAACAAGCAGTGCCGCCGCTAACTTCTCCTGGGTAGAGCCTTTTCGACCTTATTTCATTTCCGGGACAGTTCTGGTTCTCAGTTTTGCGTGGTTCCAAAATCTGAAGGTAAAGAAGGCGGAAGACTGTGGTTGTGAGCCAAAAGTGTCATTTATTCAATCACGGAAATTTCTGGGCATGGTCACCATTTTTTCCTTGTTGTTAATAACATTTCCGTCTTATTCGAAATTTTTCTTATTAAGCAATAACGTTTCTATTGCTCAGGATCAAGGAGCGAACAAAAAGATTGAGCTTGCCGTCAAGGGAATGACGTGTACGAGCTGCGAAATTCACATCGAAGGAGAAGTCAAAAAGTTACCGGGCGTTTCGTTTGTAAAGGCGTCCTACGAAAAGGGTTCAACAATTGTGGAGTTTGACGAGTCAAAAGTTGACAAGGGCAAAATAATTGCAGCGATCAATGGAACTGGATACAAGGTTGACGGATATGGTTCAAGTGCGATGTTGGCGGGTAAGGAGAATTGCACAGCTAGCTCTTGCCAAATTCCGACTGGTGACCTTCCTTCTGAAAGGAGCAAAACCTTAGTGGTGCTGAAGGATATGAGCCAATTGAAAGCTGCCTTCAATGGCCAAGGGGGAAAGACAAAATTTGTGGCAATACTCTCGTCCACGTGTAAGTGGTGTCTGCAAGGCGCGGAATCGGTACAAAAGGCGATAATTGATAACATGGCCAAGAAGAACATTGGAGTGGTTATCGTTTGGACCAATATGTTACAAAGTGACGGCGAGAATAGTGCATTCCATGCTGCCTCCATTTTTAAACAAAGGGACATTGTTCAGTTCTTTGATGCAGAGAATAAATTCGGAGACCTGGCTGCAAAGACACTGAATCCACAGGGAGAACAAGCCTGGGATATTTATATGTTCTTTGATAAGAACAGTAGCTGGGACGAGAGTCTTCCAAGACCTTTTGAATATGCTCACCAGCTTGGTGCTTCCAGCACATGGGTTGATCAGACAAAGTATTTTTGCGGAAGCAAGCTGACTGAACGACTGGAGTACATTGCAAGATCACTATAAATCCCATGCCGGAAACAACGGTAGTGCATATCTCCTCCCTTTACCAATAAATTATTAATCACCGGAAGAATGAAAATAATTGAAACCACACTAATTCTTAAGTCTCTGCTCACATGTCCAAATTGTGGTCACCAAAAGGAAGAGGCGATGCCTACGGACGCATGTCAGTATTTCTACGAATGCGAGAATTGTAAGACGCTGTTGAAACCGCTAAAAGGAGATTGTTGTGTGTTTTGCTCGTATGGGACTGTAAAGTGTCCTCCAATGCAGCAATCTCAAAACTGTTGTGCCTGATATCCTCAGGCGACCTTAAAGATGACGGACTATGCTCGACCGGATTATTTCATGGGCTGAAAACAATGAGAGTATACGGGGATTGATTTTAACAGGATCAAGAGCCAACGTGCATGATAAAACTGATTTCTTATCTGATTATGACATTGCTGTCTTTGGGACGGGCTTTGAGTTCATTGAAAATGACGATTGGCTAATCAATTTTGAAAAACGCTGGATATGCGTTTACGACAGATTTGACCTAGTTGGATTTGAGATTCCAACACGGCTGGTAATATTTAATAGTACCACGAAAGTTGATTTTTCATTTCATCCAATGTCAGTAATTGATAGGATTACCAACGGTAAAGAACTGCCTGACGGCTTTAAGAATGGATTCAAAATCTTGCTGGACAAAGATTCCATTTTGATCAAGTGGGCTCAACCAACCGGTGGCGGATTTCTGGTTAACAAACCTTCTCAAGAAGAGTTCGACAAAAACATAAATGAATTCTGGTTTGAGATATATCACGTAGCGAAGTACTTGGCAAGGAACGACCTGTGGGCGGCAAATTTTAGAGATTGGGCAGCCAAGGAGGCCTTGCTTGAAATGATACAATGGCAACAATCCGCAAAATGCCAATGGTCCCTTAGTCCGAAGTCAAATGGGAAGGACATGAAAAGCTGGATTGATCCAATGGTTTTAGAAAGGCTCAGACCGTGTTTCAGTCCCCTTGAAAAGGGAAGTATGTCAATTGCCCTTGAAAAAACGATTCAACTTTACCGGGAAGTATCCAATGAAACGCTCCTTTTGCTAAACTATATGAACAACGCGGACCCAGATTCAATTGTGTCGGAGTTAGTTTTGAAATTAAAAACTTGAAGCCGGTAATTCTTAGTGTAGTGTCGCGTAAATGAATAAAATATGTTTCGTTCATTCATCAGATTAAGCATCCGCAACTTATTCCGAAAAAACAGGCTCTTCACCCTTATCAATGTTGCCGGTTTGGCAATTGGATTGGCAAGCCTTTTATTGGTCTCCTTGTTTATCTATGATGAATATAGTTTTGACAGGTACAATAAGAATGCCGACCGTATTTACCGCATTGTATTGGATTTTTCAGGTGAAGGTAACACCATAAACTGGGCGCGATCCAGTGCCCCCATCGGGAAGCATCTGGTCGGTGCCTATCCGGAAATTGAACAAGTAGTACGACTTCGCAAAAATCCCGGAACGGATTTACTCAGTCATGAAGAAATCAAATTCTATGAAGAAAGACTTTTCTTTGCCGACAGTTCATTGTTCGGTGTTTTTGACATAACGCTAACAACCGGGAATCCCGCAAGAGCTCTTAGGGACAAGAATTCAATGGTGATTACAGAATCACTTGCTAGAAAATACTTCAGTAATGATGATCCGATTGGCAAGACAATACGACTCAATAACCTGATCGACTTGAAAATTACTGGCGTCATGAAAGAGATGCCCACCAATTCACATTTTATTGCCGATGCATTCATTACATTTTCTTCGTTGGATGATCTGATTGGAGAAAAAAGACTTACGCATTGGGGATGGATGGATCACTATACCTATATTCTATTAAGTAAAGGATCAAAGCCTGATCAGACTGAAGCTAAATTTCCAGGCTTCTTAAAAAAGAATGCACCTGAATGGGCTTCTGAAAAGGAAAAACTTTACTTACAGCCACTGACTTCTATTCACCTTCATTCTGACCTGAAAGATGAGATCACCCCCAACAGCCATGAAGTTTATTCCCAGGTATTGGGCACCATTGCCCTGTTCATTTTATTAATGGCATGTGTCAATTTTATCAACTTATCCACGGCCACACTGGTAACGCGTTTTAAGGAGATTTCAATTCAGAAAGTACTTGGCGCTAACAGGTTTCAATTGAGCCTGTATTTCTGGATTGAGGCACTAATGATATGCGTGATTAGTTTAATGACAGCTTATCTATTTGCTTCTCTTGCTCTTCCGTATTTTAACCTTGCCACCGGAAAACAAATCTCAATCCTCAGCAGCCCCTGGCTGGTAGCACCGTCTTTGGTGGTGACAATAGCTATTGGATTTCTTTCGGGCATCATTCCCACTATTCAGGCAGGCAAGTTGAATATTTTGAAAATAAACAAACCACAGGGGAGTTCGATGGGCAAGTCGGCCATACGCACAACCCTGATCACTTTCCAATTTTGTATTTCAATTTTACTGATTACGGCTACATGGATCGTATCTGCTCAATTCAATTTTCTAAAGTCATCCAGACTGGGATTTAGCAGTGAGCATGTTATCGTCATCCCGGTTAAGGACCGGTCTCAGAATGACAGACACTCTGTTATGATGAATGAGATAAGTCAATTGCCAGGAGTTGAAAAAGCAAGTTATTCCTCCAGTATGCCCGGCTACAATAACGCCTATACATACACTTATACTCTCGTTGGATCTGAAGTCGGTGAGCAGGCGATGGCCGTCTTTTTAGTGGACGAAAACTTCTTTGACCTCTACGCAGTAAAGTTAAAAGATGGTCGTTTGCCCAACCTGGAAAAGCGCGATACCCTTATAGAAGTCGTTTTGAACGAGGCCGCGGTACAACAAATGCATCTAACACAGCCAATAGGTCAGTTAGTTACGGGTCAGGTAAAAGGTACAGTGGTTGGCGTGATTGAGAACTTCAATTATGCTACTCTTCATCGTGCGATCGAACCCATGATCCTCTATTCCTATCCTCAGAATTTCCGTTTTGTGTCAGTAAAGTTTGCCGATGGCGATATTCAAAACAAATTAATATCACTTGACAAGGTGTGGCAAAAATTATATCCGGGTTATCCGCTGGAGTATTTATTTCTTGATGATCAGATCCAGAAACTCTACGGAGCCGAATTTCAATTGAGTAAGGCCTATACTTCATTTTCGATCATCGCAATAATTATTGCCAGCATCGGCTTGATCGGACTCACTACCTACCTTTTGACACGCAAGTTGAAGGAGATAAGCTTACGAAAAGTGTTTGGCAGTTCTACCCGTGATCTTATTACCTGGATCTATTCGGGATATGTTAGAGTAATTATTGTTGCCACCTTGATCGCTTGGGGCTTAGGTTACTATTGGATGAACCGATGGCTAAGTGGTTTTGCATTCAAAGTTGAACTTAAAACAGCCTATTTTGTCTTCCCTGTATTCATAATGATTGGCATTCTAATGCTCACCACCCTCCTCCAAACCGTCAAAGCTTCCCGTACTAATCCGGTCGAGAATCTGAGGGACGAGTAAGATTCTATCCTGCTCTTTTCAAATTTTTATTTACTGATCATCAACCACTTACCGGGGGTCCTGTAACCCCTGTAACTGTTTTCAAAACACGCCTGATCTTTCCTTTGTGCCATAATCATTACAGTTATGGCCGCAACAATAATTACACCCGAAGACCTGCAGAATTTCAAGCAGGAATTGCTCACTGAGATACAGAAACTTCTCTCTCAGCGACAAACTACACCCGCACGAAAGTGGCTCAAGTCTAATGAAGTCAGGAGACTCCTACTGGTCTCTCCTGGAACGCTTCAGAATCTCCGTGTCAACGGAACCTTGCCCTTCACCAAGATCGGCGGTGTCATTTTCTACGACTATGACGACATCCAGAAAATGCTCGAAGAGCATAAGAGCAACCCTTATTCAATTAGTAGGAAGCCAAACCCCTGAAAGTATGTGCAAGGTCATTTTCAGTCTCCTCAAATTCCATGATCTGATTAGGGTAAAAACCGGTCTTTCGGTTTTAGCAAGATTGACATTTGTTTACACAAATGTCTATACCCTCCTCCCTCCTTGCAGTCGTCAGGAGGGGGCGGCCTCGGAACTCGGCCTTCTTAAAATCAAAGCTTTTCCTTATGGGA
>JAYVRH010000706.1:0-3253 GCA_043776495.1 Cyclobacteriaceae bacterium | reverse complement strand
CAGCGTCAGTCATTTGAATGATGTAAGCGAATTGCCCAAACACTTTACCTTAGAGTTGAAGGAGTTCTTTGAAAGCTATAAAAAACTTGAAAAAAAGGTGGTCACAGTCCCTGATTTTCAAGGTAAAGAAATTGCGATGAAGATCATTGAAAAAGCAATGGGCTACTATCTTCTAAAAATCAAGAATAAACCCGATTGAAGGCATGGAGCAACCCCGCTCAGTCCTGATCATTCAGACGGCATTTATTGGAGATGTTATCTTGGCGACCGCGCTGATCGAGTCGCTCCACGATAAATTTCCTGGGACTGAAATTGATTTTCTTTTAAGGAAGGGGAATGAACCGTTGCTGCAGGGCCATCCGCTGTTGCGCCAGGTTCTGATTTTTGATAAAAGCCGCAAGTTCAGAAACCTTGTTAAACTCATTCTCAAGATCAGGCAGTGCCGATATGATCTTGTCATTAACGTCCAGCGATTTGCCACTACCGGCATTATGACAGTGCTTTCAGGAGCAAAAACCACCACAGGGTTTGATAAGAATCCATTCTCGTTTTTGTTCTCGAGAAAGGTTTCTCATCGCATGGATGGAGTGCACGAGATTAAACGAAACCACTCTTTGATCGAATTTATGGTTGGACCGAAGGGCAAGAGACCACAGTTATATCCACAACAGGACCAGTTTGAAAAAGTAAAGGCATTCAAAAGTCATCCTTACATCACAGTTTCTCCGGCATCGGTGTGGTTTACCAAACAGTTTCCTGCAGAGAAGTGGATGGAGTTCTTGTCCATCGTACCAGATCATTTCAAGATATTTCTTCTTGGGGCGAGCAATGACAGAGTTCTCTGTGATTCAATAGCCAGGGGAGTCCCATCCAGGAATTTGACGAACCTTGCAGGTGAACTAGGGATGCTGGAATCCGCAGCTCTTATGAAGGATGCCCACATGAATTATGTGAATGATTCTGCACCCATGCACCTGGCTTCGGCATTAAACGCTCCTGTAACTGCAGTCTATTGTTCGACCATGCCTTCTTTTGGGTTTGGTCCCTTATCGGATAATTCTTTCGTCGTGGAAACAATTGAGAATCTTGAGTGCAGGCCTTGCGGACTTCATGGCCTCCGCAATTGTCCGCTTGGGCACTTTGACTGTGCCCGGACGATTCAGAAAGAGCAGCTGTTGGCGACGGCTGTGAGTGCTGCACCTCCAGTCTAAGGATACCATATTGGAGCTTTGGCTAAAACTGCATGAGATGCTGATAAACCTTGTGAATCGGAAATCCCATGACCGTGAAATAGGAGCCGTTGATTCTTTCAATTCCTTTCATCCCCGACTTCGTGCTTATGCTTTGTTCAAATAGATCGATTTTATTAATGGACTTTAGAAACTCAATTTCTTCCTCCGAGCATGGGTTCACACCGGCAGGCAGACATTCCTGTGCACCATATGCGCCGGCTTTGTCAAAAGGTTTATAGTTTTCAACATAAGAGATTATGTCAGTGAGAGTCAATTTCTTAAAAGTTACTTCTGTTCGGTCATCAAATAGGTCTTGCTTTTCCTTTGCCAGAAGGCATACGGCTGTGATTACTATGTGAGTCCGGCCCGATAGATCAGAAAGCATTTGAATGGCTTCGTCCCGATTGTCTGGCTTATTCATGATTTTATTTCCCAATATCACCACCGTATCCGAGGTAATTACAATTTCGTTTTGAATACGTTGCTTGAAAATCATGGCTTTTTTTTCGGCGAGAAATTTAGGAACCCTTTCCAGGGGCAAGGTGGCGGGGAAACTTTCATCTCCTTCCGGCTTTTCGATGCTGAATTGAAAGCCGACTTCCTTCATCAAAAACTGTCGGCGTGGAGAGGTAGAGGCAAGTATTAGGGGCCGGTTGAACTTCATTCGCTTATGGCAGAGTGCGGAGTGGAGGTTACTTTCTATTTGTCCTCCACAGAGAATCCGATTTACCTGAATTGGAAGAATGATCACTAATTGCCTTAACATTAGTCGCTTCTTCAAATACGATTGATGCCAGCGTTGAAGCGATCAACTCATTGTCGGAATCTTCGGAAGTATTGTTAAGAAACTCAGGCTTGAAGTATTGTTCGACAAATTTGGTGTCAAAATTACCGGAGCGAAAAGCCTCATGTTCCATTACAAATTTGCAAAACCCCAATGTTGTTTCTACTCCTGTGATTTGATACTCGTTAATGGCTCGAATTGTCTTTTCAATTGCTGACGCTCGGTTTTCGGCATGACAAATCATCTTAGCGATCATGGGATCATAATAAAATGGGATGGACATGCCTTCTTCAAAGCCGTCATCGACCCGTATTCCATGGCCTTGCGGACGTCGGTATGTTTTCAATGTGCCAATGTCGGGTAAAAAATTATTGGTGGGGTCTTCCGCATAAATGCGTACTTCCACGGCATGTCCATTTATTTTCAGGTCCTCTTGTTGGAAGGGTAATTTTTTACCTTCCGCAATGCTGATCTGAAGTTTCACCAGGTCAAGACCGGTGATTTGTTCTGTGACCGGGTGTTCTACCTGAAGCCGGGTATTCATCTCGAGAAAGTAGAATTTCTTGTTTTCATCAAGGATAAATTCCACCGTGCCGGCATTGTAATAGCCACAGGAACGCGCCACATTCACAGCGGCCTTGCCCATTTCCGCCCGCAACTCTGGTGTCAGGATAGATGAAGGCGCTTCTTCTACCACCTTTTGATGCCTTCGCTGAATTGAACACTCTCGTTCAAAGAGGTGGACGATGTTTCCATGTTGATCGCCAAAAATCTGAAATTCAATGTGCCTTGGTTGGGTTACATATTTTTCGATGAAGACCGATCCATCTCCGAAGGAGGAAATTGCCTCGCTCACAGCCCGCTCCATTTGTTCTGAGAACTCCGCTTCATTGTTAACGATGCGCATTCCTTTGCCGCCACCACCCGCACTTGCCTTGATTAGGATAGGATAGCCAATTTCTTTTGAAACCTTCTTTGCTTTGGTGATATCGCCAATCGGTTCGGAAGTTCCGGGCACGAGTGGCACCTTGAATTTAGCAGCAGCATTTTTTGCAGAGAGCTTACTTCCCATGATTTCAATCGCCGATGGGGGAGGCCCAACAAAAATGATTCCGGCTTTGATTACTTCACTCGCAAAGTCTTCATTCTCTGAAAGGAAACCATAGCCCGGATGTATTGCATCTGCGTTGGTCTCTTTCGCTGCAGCAATGATCTTATCCATTCGAAGGTACGACTC
>JAYVRH010000705.1:0-11202 GCA_043776495.1 Cyclobacteriaceae bacterium | reverse complement strand
TATAATCTTGTTTTTTGGTCGATCGGTTTTGGTTTCCTGCATATCATTTATGGGGCTGCGATGTATCGTAAATACGACTGATGAGAAATCCTTTCGATAACCTTGATAAGGTATTGGAGCACCGTGTAAGGCTTCAGATTGTTTCAGTGCTTGTAGTAAATGAGTCATTTGATTTTAATTCATTGAAGGAGTTGATTGGAATTACTGATGGAAATCTGGCAACTCACCTTAAAGCGCTAGAACGGGAGAAATATATTTCAGTCATAAAATCTTTTATTGGACGCAAACCCAATACCCGTTACAAAATTGTTGAAAAGGGCAGAGCAGCATTTAAAAAACACTTTGAAGCTATGGCCGAATTAGTAAGACACCAAAGCAAGTAATTTTTTTATACTATCACTTTTAAATACAAAGTACTTTTAAAAAAAATAATTATGGAAACACAAAACACTTACAACCTCTTTGAACGGTTCAATCACTGGATCAAGGAGTCGGTTACAATCAAATTGACATCCATTGGATTTCTTGTACTCATTCTGCTCATCCCTTCATCCTGGATTGCAAGGCTCATGGAAGAACGACAATCAAGGGCTGTCCAGGTGATGGACGAAGTAGCTGAAAAGTGGTCTGAACAACAAACGTTGGCTGGACCTGTACTGATCATACCCTACAAGCGAGTAGAAAAAATTGATAAAGGAAACGGTGGAGTGGAAATTCGTGAAATTATTGACAAAGCATTTTTTCTTCCTGAAAACTTATTGATCACCGGGAATGTCAATCCCCAAGTATTGCACCGTGGCATTTTCGATGCGGTAGTTTATGAATCGGACCTTTTCTTAAACTCTGTTTTTTCCAGGCCTGATTTTAAGTCCTTGAATGTAACAGAGGATAAAGTCCTTTGGCAGGATGCGAAATTGGTTTTTGGACTAACTGATTTGCGCGGAATTACGGATACCCCAGCGCTCAAGGTTGGAGGAGTTGCCCTGAATGCTGAGCCGACGAATAGTCAAGGTGTATGGTTTACCGGTCAGAATAATGCGGTCAGTGATCAAAATAGCAATTCTACCCAATCCTCAGACGGGATTGTCGCAAAGTTGGGCTGGAATGGAGTGGATGACTTTAAAGGCGATGTGACATTAACATTGCCGCTCAAAGGCAGCAGTCAATTGTACTTTGTGCCACTGGGTAAGACAACGGAGGTTAAACTTACTGGATTGTGGTCCAACCCAAGTTTTGACGGCGAGTTTCTACCCTCATCGCGATCAATCTCTGAAACAGATTTTCAGGCAAATTGGAAAATACTACATTTTAACAGGCCCTTTTCTCAACAATGGACAGGCGATGGAGAAACGCTGGCTGGTTACGAGTTTGGCGTGAAATTGCTTATCCCAGTTGATCAATACCAAAAAAGTATTCGTACTTCCAAGTACAGTGAATTGCTTGTGCTACTAACGTTCATTGCCTTGTTCATGGTGGAGATTATGAAAAAAGTTAGGATCCACCCTTTTCAATATATCCTTATTGGTGCGGCCCTTATAATTTATTACACGTTACTCTTATCATTTTCTGAACACCTCGGGTACAATTTAGCTTATTTGGGTTCTACGATTGCAACGGTAACGTTAATTGCCCTTTACTCGGTTAGTTTTTTGAGGGATAAAAAGGTTGTATTTCTTTTTAGTATGCTGCTTACTTTTTTCTATGGTTTTATTTTTGTTATAATTCAATTACAGGATTACTCACTTTTGCTGGGTAGCGTAGGATTATTTTTGATCATCGCCTCACTGATGTACTTTTCAAGAAACGTGAAGTGGTACGGAGAACCTGCCAGTTGAAGCAAACTAAAAAAGAGAATCTAAAATGCCTCTTAGATTCTCCCTTTCATCAATTTGAAAAAGTGCTCAACTTCTTCAAGCTGTTTCATTGCTTTCGCTTTAATTCAATAAAACGGTCATCTGTGAATACCTTGAGCTGCTTGTCGGGTGAAAATAAAAGACTGAGTTCAATTAGTTTGAACATATTAACAAAACGTTCCTCAGGCGTCATTCGAATATCATCCAATACCTGCTGATTTTTTTTATCAGACAGATTTATGAACTGCGCCTTTTTCATCGTCACTAAGATAACAATTTTGAAGCCACTTTGTTTGAGAGGTAGCTATCAAAACTCCGCATTACCAGGAAACCTGGGATATGGAATCACGTCTCGAATATTGGTCATGCCTGAGACAAACTGCATGAGTCGCTCGAAGCCAAGACCAAAGCCGCTGTGTGGTGCGGATCCAAATTTGCGTAACTCGAGATACCACCAAAGTTCTTTCTCGGGGAGGTTTAATTCGCGGATCCTGTTCAGTAATCGATCATAACGTTCTTCACGCTGTGAGCCGCCAATGATTTCTCCAATACCAGGAAAAAGTACATCCATCGCAGCTACTGTTTTGGTGTCTTCATTCTGACGCATGTAGAAAGCTTTAATGGCGGCAGGGTAGTTGTATAGGATCACTGGCTTCTTAAAGTGTTTTTCCACCAGGAAGCGCTCGTGCTCACTTTGCAAATCAACACCCCATTCTGCTATGAGGTATTGGAACTTTTTCTTTTTGTTCGGATTGGAATTCTTCAGGATGTCTATCGCCTCAGTGTAGGTCAGTCTTTGGAAATCATTTTCCACCACAAACTTAAGCCGATCGATGAGCCCCAATTCACTTCGCTGCTCCTGAGGTTTTGCTGCTTCTTCCTCCGCAGCACGTTTGTCTAAAAACTCAAGGTCATCTTTGCAATGCTCCAGCGCATACTTCATCAGGTATTGAAGAAAGTCCTGCGCCAGCTGCATGTTGTCGTTGATGTCGTAGAATGCCATCTCCGGCTCAATCATCCAGAACTCAGCAAGATGACGCGTGGTGTTGGAATTTTCAGCACGGAAGGTTGGACCAAATGTGTAGATATCCGAAAGCGCCAATGCATAGGTTTCGCCTTCAAGTTGACCCGAAACCGTCAGGTTGGTTTCACGTCCAAAGAAGTCTTCTTTATAGTTGATGTGCCCTTGTTCATCAAGCGGCGGTTTTTTGGGATCCAGGGTAGAGACCCTGAACATCGCACCTGCACCTTCTGCATCAGAGCCGGTGATGATGGGTGTGTGGATATAAAAAAATCCGCGATCGTTGAAGAACTTATGGACGGCAAAAGCCATCGCATGACGCACCCGCATCACCGCTCCGAACGTATTGGTGCGTGAGCGTAGATGGGCGATCTCCCTCAAAAATTCCAGGGAGTGCCGCTTGGGCTGCAATGGAAACTTTTCTGCATCGGAGTCTCCAAGAATTTCCAGCGAAGTTACTTTCACTTCTACGGCTTGTCCCTTGGCGGGTGAGGGTATGAGTGCACCAATAATGGAAAGGCACGCTCCTGTAGTAATGCGCTTGAGGGTATCGTCCGACAATGAGTTTAGTTCCGCCACCGCCTGAAGGTTATGGATGGTCGATCCATCGTTGAGGGCAATAAACTGGTTGTTTCGGAAAGTTCGTACCCAACCCATGATCAATACCGTTTGACCTGAGGGCTTCGTGGAAAGAATTTCCTTGATCTTCGAGCGCTTCATAATTTATTATTGGGCTGCAAAAAACGCGATTTTGGGTCGCATTGCAAAATTATGTTGATCGCAAAGGCGCTGATACGCAGAGGATAAACTTATTATAACCTTCTTTAAATCAGCAGGAAATGAATCACTTCCTTTTGGCGCCTTTGCGCCTCTGCGGTGAATTAATTCTAATCCATACAATTTGTTCTCTTTAGGCCTTGCCCGAATCTGAATTTGAAATGGTAGTTTTGGAAGATTCAGAACCCATTCCATGCAACGCCTCGGACTTAGTCAAAATCTTCAGCAGAAGCTATCGCCCCAGCAGATACAATTCATCAAATTGTTGCAGGTGCCCACGGCCGAACTTGAAAACCGGATCGAGGAGGAGATGGAGATTAACCCGGCCCTCGAGGAAGGCCCCACAGAGGAGGTGAATGAAGAGGATAATTCTGAAGACGACACCGAGCAAGCAGAGCCGGCAGAGGTTACAGAATCTACCGAGAAAGAAAGTGAAGTTGACATCAAAGACTATTTACAGGATGACGATTACGGTGGGTATAAATCCCAAAGCGATGGTGAAGACGAAGAACGGGAGTTGCCCATCCCGACATTCTCCTCATTGCATGAGAACCTCAGTTCCCAGCTTGGCTTCTTAGGCTTGAACGATCGCCAATACACCATTGGCAAACAACTGGTGGGCAGCATTGAAAGTGATGGATACATTCGTCGTGACCTGGAGTCCATTGTGAATGACCTTGCCTTCTCTCAAAATATTGAAACCAATCAGGCAGAAGTGGAAGGGATCCTAAAGAAAATTCAGGCCTTCGATCCTCCTGGAATCGCCGCCCGCAATCTGCAGGAATGCCTCCTCCTGCAATTGGAGCGAATGGACGACGGCCAGGATGTCGATGTGATCGTCGCGCGGCGCATCATCAACGAATGCTATGAGGAGTTTACCAAGAAGCACTTCCCTAAAATTCTCAAGAAGCTGGATCTCGATGATGAAGAATACATTAAGGATGCGATCGACCTGATTATTAAACTTAATCCAAAGCCAGGAGGGGAGATTACATCGGGGCTAGTAAAGAACCAATATGTGATCCCCGATTTTATTTTAACCAATACGAATGGCAAACTGGATTTGTCACTCAACTCAAGGAATGCACCCGAACTTCGCATCAGCCGCTCATACACCGACATGTTTAAGGCGTATGACAAGAGCGACAAAAAAGACAAGAAGCTAAAAGAAGCCGTCACGTTTGTTAAGCAGAAGTTGGACTCTGCCAAATGGTTCATTGATGCCATCAAGCAACGTCAACATACCCTCATGAGGACCATGCAGGCAATCATTGATTTTCAATACGATTATTTTCTTGAAGGCGATGAAACGAAGTTGCACCCCATGATCCTAAAAGACATTGCCGAGCGCATCAACATGGACATCTCCACAGTGAGCCGGGTCGCCAGCAGCAAAGCCATTCAGACGGACTTCGGGATTTTTCCATTGAAATACTTTTTTTCTGAGGGCATTTCCACTGACTCCGGTGAGGAGGTTAGCAGCCGCGAGGTAAAACAGATCATCAAGGAGTTGATCGATAGTGAGGATAAAATCAAACCATATTCAGATGAGAAGATTGAAGAAATCCTGAATCAAAAAGGCTATAACATTGCCCGGCGCACGGTTGCAAAATACCGGGAGCAGTTAAATATCCCTGTGGCGAGATTACGAAAGGAGATGTGAGGTGAGAATAGCAGCAACAATTATTTCATACATTTTTCATCCCTTGCTCTTCACGACCTATCTCGTTCTGGTGCTGGGATGGCTCATGCCTCACTTTTTGTCGATACCTTCTTCTGCCATCCTCACGTTTTCAGGTTTGGTTTTTGTGATGACGTTCGTGCTGCCGGTCGTTAATCTGGTCATGTTCCGGGCTTTTGGCACACTTCCATCGCTGCTTATGAAAACACGGCAGGAGCGACTGCTTCCATTTATTTTAATCACAATTATTTATGCGGTTGTCACCGCGATGTTCTTTTATAAAGTGAGTGCCAATGTCAACTTCAATCGCGTGATGCTCATCATTATGCTTCTGGTCTTTGCGGGAACAGCCATTACCTTTTTTCAAAAAATAAGCGTTCACAGCCTGGCCATTTGTGGAGCAGTAGGAATCATGATGCCTCTCAACAAGGTTGTTGAGAACGGTGCGCTCTTAGTGCCAACCACGGCGGCGCTGACGCTCGCAGGCCTGGTCATGACTTCGCGGTTGTATCTCAATGCCCACACTCCACGCGAAGTGATGTATGGCGCGATCATTGGTTTTTCGATCGGGTTCTTCGGTATGGTCTATCTGTTTTAAGAAACTTAAATTCTATTCGCCATGGCATTCCAATTTTTAACATTCGAGGTGAATCAAGGCGTTGCCACAATCACCCTTAACCGGCCAGAGGTTTACAATGCTTTGAATGATCAAATCACCTTTGAATTGCAAGACGCTTTTAAATTGGTGGGAAAAGATGAAAATGTGCGGGTGGTGGTGCTCACTGGCGCCGGGAAAGCTTTTTGTTCGGGACAAGATTTGAAAGCAGAACCTGCCGGCAAGAAGAGGTCATTCATGGAATCTCTGCATAAACGATATAACCCTATTATCAGAGCGATGCGAACCTTGCCAAAGCCTATTGTCTGCCGGCTTAACGGCGTTGCGGCAGGAGCGGGGTGTTCATTGGCATTGGCTTGTGATATGATCATCGCTTCAGAAGAAGCCACATTGGTGCAGATATTCATCAACATTGGCCTTGTTCCTGATTCGGGAGCATCCTACTTCATACCCAGGTCAGTCGGCTTGGCAAAAGCTTTTGAACTTTGTGCCATGGGCCACAAGGTAAAGGCAGCCGATGCGTTGACGTTGGGATTAGTCAACAAAGTGGTACCTGGAAACCAATTGGATTTGGTCGTTCAGGAGTGCACGGACTATTTCGCGAAAGCTCCTACCGGGGCCATTGGCATCATAAAAAAAATGCTTAACAAGTCTGCCACGGCAAGCCTGGATGAGATGTTGGATTACGAGGCATATTGTCAGGAGAGTGCAGGTGCCTCACAAGACCATCAGGAAGGCGTGAAGGCTTTCCTTGAGAAGAGAAAGCCTGAGTTCTCAGGAAAGTAAGCTCAGAACCCGCTGATGGAGAGTCCCACGGTCGCGGAGTTCATGGTTGTTTGATTGGGTCCAAGGCCGGCATCAAACATGGGAGATAAGTTCCAATAATAGAAGACACAAAAACCGCCAACGCCAATACGACCGGTGAGCCCATAACGGAATGCATTTACGCCATGGGTCTGTTTATCTTTTGTACTCTTGCTTTCCGCATTCTCGCGGTAGTCAACTTTTGTGAAACTGTCATAAAGGACCCCGAACCTTGCTCCGAGAGAAATATTGAAGCTGCGGGCGATGTCTTCAGGCGTTGTATCAAAGCGGAATTCAATCGGGGCCTCTATGTAGTTATTGACAAGCTGGGATCTGTGGATGGAGCCTCCTGGGTAAAGATCAACTGCCGGGACCAATGGATAGCTCCCATCTGCAATAGGCTTTGTGGGAAGAGTATAATTGTTTGTGAATTTCCATCTTTCAAGACTTAACCCAATTCCGGGCTGGAAACTGAACTTTGTTTTGAACAGGCGGATGGGATATTGATAGTACACGTTGAAAGTGCGCGATCCCCACAGTCCTTTTTGAAAGCCTGGAGGAGTGGTTCCGGTTTTTATATTTAAGCCCAATTCTACCACAATAGAACCCGGAAAGTCTGGGCGATTGGTCTTTTTCTTCGCTGCTGTTTCAGGCCCCTGTACCTTCTCCTGTGCCTGTGAATACCCTGCCACCGACAGCAAAACCAACCCCAGCAACATCACCCATCGAGACATCATAAGATTTCAAAATTTAAAAGCCTCAAAAATAGCTTTTTTTGTACGAGGGGAAAAATCGCCCTTTTGTCTGCTTACCATATAAACCCTGCCTTTCGGCATTTATTACAATGCCATAGGGAATTAAATCCAGAAGGGTGAACGATAATTCTGAAGTTTTTCCTCGGCCCTGTGTTTCCTAAAGATGGCCTGGATGTCGGGCCTACTACCGGACAATCAGCGTACTCTGTTCTTCGATAATTTTCCAATGGTCGCCATGCTTGATAAAAACATGCAGAAACCTGGATTGTCCGATGATACTTCCTGCCTTGCTTTTACCTACCAATTTTCCAGTAACAGCCGCGGTATGTCCAAAAATGCTGGCCTTCACTTCTTCGATATTGAAGATTACATAGGGGTTATTTGTTTTGAGTAGCTCCAGCCACTTTGATTTGTCCACCTCAACGCCTGCGGGGGTCACACCATGATAGCGGTCATCAAATAGATTTTTTAAAAACGTCTCGTTGTGCTGGGCGATGGCTTCCGTAAGTTGGGTTTCAAGACCGAGTAAGGTTCGCTCTTCGCCGCTTGCCTGTGCTTGGGCAATGAGTGCTGTGGCCATCATCAACATGCACAAGATGAGTCTTTTCATAGGCTAATTATTGGTCGTAATATTTTTACAAAAAAAAAGCCTAACATTCTGTTTGTCAGTTTGCTAGGCTTTTTTGATGGTGAGCCTGCAGGGATTCAAACCCCGACTCTTCTGATCCGTAGTCAGATGCTTTATTCAGTTAAGCTACAGGCCCGTTTTTGGTGATTATTTCAAAAATCAGTGTGCAAATTTAAGGGATTAATTTAGTCTGCAAAAAGGGGTTTTTTTCAGTAGAGTCTCTCTTCGGAAGAATTATAATCCAGCTACAAAAGTACCAAGGCACCAAGAATTCATGAAAAGCGCTTAGTGGCAAGCATATCGTGTTAGGCCAATGTCTCTATTCCCCGATATGCTCCTTTGGCCAGTTTGATCATTTTGTTGATATCAACGAAATGGTCAGCAAGCTGATTTACGCTGTTTTGATATTAACAACTTCACCTCTTTTTAATCTTCTCCACCGTCTCCTTCGGCATAGTCAACAGCACCGACATCAAATCAACACCATACCACAAATTCCCCACCCTCACATTTTCATCTTCCGCATGCTGGTTGTTGTCGTGATTGACAATGTTCACAGAGATGCCAGGCTTCTTCAGGTCGTCGAAGATCAACGTGAAGATTCCGTTGGAGCCTCCTTCACTGGGAAGCAAAACAAGCTTATCGCCGGTGAATGATTTTACTGCTTCGATTACAGGAAGGATGGCAGGGTGGTCCATCGAAACTTTGGCCGCGGGAAAGCCAAATTTCTCCCGTTCTACTTTGATGATCTTAGGATACTTCATACGCGTTTCATGATCAGGCTCACTTGAAACAATATGCCAACCTTCCTTTCGAATGTGTGCTTCAACAAGATCAAGCATCTTTTCAGGATCATTGCCTTTTACCAGGCGGAGGCTCAGGGCAGCAACTGCCGTATTTGGAATCACGTTTCGCGCCAGCGATCCAACATTGCCACTGCTAAGTCCTTTCACAGTAAGTGATGGGAGTAAGAGTCTTTCAAACAAAGTTTGGCCTCCGCCTTCCGTATAAACAATGCCCAGGTCTTCTTTTAATACATTTTCAATGTTGGGTAATTTCTTTAATTGTGCCCTTTCAAATTCTGAGATGGGTTCAACCGACTCATAATAATGGTCAATCAATACATTGCCATGCGCATCCTTCATGGAAGCAAGTAATTGTGACAGCATGAAGCCTGGATCGGGTGCATAGTTTCCATAATGCCCGCTGTGCAAAGGACGGGAGGCGCCATAAACTGTCACCTCCATGTCTGTTACACCACGACCGCCAAACTTTAATGTGGGATCACCCGTCTGAAATATTGGCCCATCACACAAAAGCCAGACCGTGATATCATCGAATAGCAAATGGTATTTTTCCAGATAAGTTTTCATATGTGGTGAGCTGGACTCTTCCTCACCGTCGAAGAACAACTTGATATTGGAAGTATATGCCAGGCCAGCTGCTTTCAGCGCATCGATGGCTGCCATCATGGCGATGATCGGAGCCTTGTCGTCGCTGGCCGACCGGGCGTATAATCTCCAGTCATCGAGTACAGCCTCTCCTTTTTTCGGAAGGGGGATCTGCTTTCCCCCTTTATACATCGCGTTGTCGTACAGTATGGGTTGAAATGGAGCGTTCTTCCAGGTGCTGGGGTCTACGGGCTGGCCATCATAGTGGGCGTAGAAGCAAAGTGTGCGTTGAGCATTTGGAACCTTATGTTCTCCATATACGATCGGTGGTGCCCCATCCAATTCGAGTAGCTGCATGGCAAATCCTCTTGAGGAAAAGATATTGCTGATCATGTCTGCATTTTTCCGGATGTTGATTTTGTCGGATGCATGATTGGGAATGGAAAGAAGTTCTGCATAGGTAGCGAGAATGGCCGGGCCTTCCTGTTTGATCCAATTGCGACTGGCTTGTGCTGATTTGTTTTGTGCCTGGATGAAGAGGGGTAGCAGAAGTAGAACGATAAGCTTATTCATGGAGGTGTATTTCGAAACAATATATCCAATTTAAAATTCCGCCTCAATGTGTTGGGAACCATATTAAGGGAGGATGCCTTCGCAGCCCCGTCTCGGGTGCGGCGATCTTCGGTTTAACGATGAAAAGCAAAATTGGCATGCTCGCGGTATTTTCGCTGAGACATCAAAAAACCGCGAAGACATTTCCTGTTGATGAGACTTTGCCTAAAGAGTAAAAGATGATTGATAAAATATTACCTCATGCAGCCTGAATAAATCCCTTGCACCATGCAAAGTGCACCAGGTGGGCCATATTGCGCACGCCGGCTTTCTTGATGATGTTTTTGCGATGGGTTTTCACTGTCAATGGACTAATGAATAGGATTTTTGAGATCTCAATGGTACTCAGACCTTCTGCGATCTTTCTTATTATCTCCATTTCGCGATTACTAATAGACAAAGGGACCATAGGATATTTTTGGTTAGGTGACCTTTGTGAAAAAAAACGAGGTAAGTAACCCTCTAGGAGTACTCTTTTTTTAAGAAAGGTTCGATTCCATTGAGAATCAGGTGGTTTGGTTTTTTAGGCTCCCCGGGCCGCCATGCCGCATCAAGGCATCGACCACCTCCGGAACTTCGAAACATAGTACATCAGGGAACCCGTGATCAGGAGGGACCCTGCCAAGGAAAGGATGTAGCCTGACGAGATAAAGAAATCAAGCCAACTGAGCTGAGTGTTCCCAAATTCCTTGAAGAGCAGCACTCCAATGCTGCCGACATAACCAAATGAATCGGCCAGGTAAATAAGAAAGCCCACTGTACTCACATATTTAAATGTAGCGATCAGGCGGTCGAAGAAGATGCTGTTGAACTGGATGTATCCAAAGTATAGACCCATACCCACCAGAACCATCCAGGCCGGTGCACTGATTAGTTTACTTTCGAATGCGAGTGTGCTGATACCCACCGTGATCATTCCCGTAAGAACAATCAGGTGGTTAATCACCATTGCCTTAAAATTATTTTTGATTACCATCAAGCTGGCGATGACGATCAACACGCTGATGGCGACAATGGATTCTGTGTATGTGAAGATCCCGGGCCTGTCGCCGTAGCCGAGTGAC
>JAYVRH010000704.1:0-3269 GCA_043776495.1 Cyclobacteriaceae bacterium | reverse complement strand
GAGCACATCCCACAGCTCAAATGATAGCCCTTGTGGCCTCACTGCATAATCCAACACACCCCAGAAGAAAAGCCAGCCACAGCGCTTCAACATTTTGGTGAATTGAGTGTTCCAAGGTACCCCAAGGTCGGTCTGTTTGCTCAGCGAAAAGGCCATCGCTGTTCCGGCCATAAACATAAAGCCCGGTTGAATGAGATCCCAAAAGCGAAGTCCGTTCCAGGGGTGATGGAAAAACTGCACGAACAGACCCTCCAAGAGACCTCCCTCACTCCATTCAAACAAATGGTCAAAGAACCTCGTGCTCTCCAATGTGAGCAACACCATAATGAAACCCCGCAAGAAGTCAAGCGAAAGCAGGCGGTCTTGAGTGTTTGTGGTCATTTACGAAAGATAAAATAAAAAAGCGGAGTCGGGTTCAGAGGAGTAATGAATGCATTCACCACAGAGGGCACAGAACGCACAGAGAATACACAGAAAAATCTTCTCTGTGGCCCTTCGTGACCTCGGTGCCCTCCGTGGTAAAATCCGTTGCGCTCTTTGTTTTTCATCGTTTGATTCAAAGATCGCGACACCCGATAGTTGGAATGGGTGCAAATCAAACAAAAAAGTCAGGCTTTCACCCGACCATTCTATCTTATGTCTTATGTCTTACTACTCAAATCTACCCACCTACTTCTTCCGGATATAAATATCTCCATTATAGTTTTTCAGTGTAATCTCTGCGCCTCCGCCATTGACATCGCCCCGCTTCCATTCATCAATCACCAGTTTGTATGTTCCTGCCTTACTCTCTTTTTTCTGCACCGGGCCGCTGCTGCTGATGTTCATGTCAAAGCCGGTGTAAATATCTCCCTGTTCGGTTTTCATTTTGAAAGTTGCCTTTGTGGTGGCGGGAAAGGTCAGATCCACATCACCGTTGTATGTGGAGAAGGACATGGGGGTGCCATCGGTCACTTTATCAAACGTCACTTTAATGTCTCCATTGTAAGTCGTTCCTACCACTGAACCCGAAACGTTGAGGGCAGTGATTTCTCCATTATAATTTGTGATCTCCAGTTCCCCTTGCACATTGGTAATCATGATATCTCCATCGTTGTAGGCGCTTACTTTCATATCCATGCCGGAGGGCACTTCAATCTCGAGGTTGGTTTTCAAATTCCACGATTCGGATCCGACCTTTATCAAATTTCCATTCTCACTGGCTTCCAGCTCAAGTCCGCCTCCTCCAATTCTTTTCAAGCCATCCTTGCCGTCTTTCCCTTCCTTCCTTTCATGCCTCCGGTCATCATCCTCATCTTTCGAAGAAGCATATTTTACCAACACATCTTTTCTGGAAGTACCTTTTATTGAAATGGACCCGTAGTTCAGGTGGGCCTTGAGTCTGCCCCGCGCCGCAGGATCGCTCAGCGGTATTATAAACTCATTTGCATTCTGTGCCTGAACTATTGTGGCACAAGCCACCATCAAAATCATTAGTATGCTATTTCTGCTTTTCATAATCGTTATCATTTTTTTACACTCACAATAAACCTTAAACTTCGAACCCTGAACCCCGAACCCCGAACCCTGAACCATGAACTTCGAACCCGGAACCCTGAACTTTAAACCCTGAACCCCGAACCATGAACCTTTAACCCTAAACATTGAACATTGAACCTACTTCTCCCTCAAAAACACGTCCCCATTAAACGTCTCAAAGTCAAGCAGTGGGCCTCCCTGGCGGACTTTGTAACGATTGCCGTTCACTTTATACTGAATGCCTTCTCCTTTGTTGTACTTCTCCACCACCACGGCCATGGGTGAGATGTCGTCGAGTGAAGAATAGAAATCACCATTAAAACTTTTGAAGGTGAGCTGTGCTGCGAGTCCCTTGATAAAATTTGCATTGATGTCTCCATTCAAAGAGTAATACTTTGAATCTCCCGAAGGGTTACTGGAATAATCAAGATCTACACTCCCATTAATAGTAGAAGCATTGGTGGCGCCGGAAATGTTTTTCAACCGGATGCTCCCGTTTACATTGTCAGCCAGGAGATATCCATTGATGCCTGTGACTTCCACATCTCCGCCATTCACCGTGGAAGCAAACACACTTACAGACGATGGTACTTTGATGGTGAAATCCATTTCATAATCATATTCTTTATTATTACAATCTCCTCCCCTGCAATCATTCCAATTGTAACCCCAGCCATTCCACTTGCCCTGCCAGTGATCCCTCTTCTTTTTGATTTTGCCAAACTCATTGCAGATTCCTTTTACGAATACCAGCAGTGTGTCGGCACGATCCAGGACACCCAGCTGAATTTCCTGCTTCCCTTTTTCAAGGCGTGCTTCGGTTTTAGCGCTGATATGCTTCGATACTTCAATCAGGACCTTATCACCAGGGTAGCCTTCCACTTTTACGTCTCCGTTGATGTTGAAGATCATGAGCGTGTTGTTTCCTTTCTTTTCAAAGGAGACTTCCTTTGCGATCTTCTCGTTAAATGTCTGGGCCATCCCTGGCAGTGTCATCGCCGATAGCACCGCCACTAATATTTCAGCTTTCATTTTTCTGATGTTTTAAATTAAAACCTCGATGCTCTTTTTGATTTTACTCCTGACATCGGTAGGGGTTCGCTCATTATCAAGGATTTTTTGCAATTCACTCACCGACTTCCTTTCCTGGATCGCAACCATGACTTCTGCCAACATAATCTGAACGAGGGGTGAATCTTGTTTGGAAATCGAACGCACCAGTTCCTCACGGACTTCACTTTGCCGGACAAAAGGTTTCAAAGCCTCCAGCGCAGCCAATCTAACGTTCACATTGGAATCGTGATTGAGGGTTTGGAAAAGTGCTTGTGTTACTTTGTCGCTTACCTGGCCCATGTCATTCGTGAGGCTTACGGCTCGTAACCTTTCACTCGCCGATTCCTTTTCGAGAAGCGAAAGCATCATCATCTCCTTCAACTCCCCTACTTGTTGTGTGAGTTGTTGCACATCCGAACTGCCTGAAGGACGCTGCAGAAAGTAGCCCCCGACAAAACTGACGATCATCAAGGCCGCAGCAAATGCAAGTCGCGGAAGCAACACATTCCATGAAGGAAGTTGAAATGAGAAACCTTTGTTCAACTTTCTCTTCTCTTCCGACAGCATGGAATAGAATTGATCATTCAAACGCATTGACGGCATAGGCCCTTCATTCTGGTTCATTTGCTCATCAAACAAAGTAAGCTCCCGAAGCTGTGTAAGCTCCAACGCTCCTTGTTCGATCAGTTGCTCGAGGG
>JAYVRH010000703.1:0-11286 GCA_043776495.1 Cyclobacteriaceae bacterium | reverse complement strand
CCACCGACTTACCGCCAGCGCGATTCGCGCCTCTGTTACCGGCCTCCATGATACCCGGGCCGCCGCCCGTGACCACACCATAACCATGGTTCACCAACCGAAAGGCAATTTCCTCGGCTGTTTTGTAATACGGATGACCCTCTTTTACTCTGGCGGAACCAAAGATGGTTACACAAGGGCCGATTTTTGCAAGCTTCTCAAAGCCCTCCACGAACTCACTCATCACCTTGAAGATCACCCAGGAATCGGAACTCTTGATCTCCGCCCAATCTTTGTCCTTAAATGCTTTACGAATGCGATGCTCTTCTTCCAATGCCTGTTGAATCAGGTCTTCGTTTTTCTTCTTCTTAGTGGCCATAGTGTTACCTTACAGCATCGAAGATAGAAAAATGAATGATACAAATTTTCGGAGAGTCATTGGCCTGGCCTTGGGTTGTTTACTGCTCCTGGGTCTTTCCCATTGCAATTACAAAGAGGGCAGTATTGAAAATGGTTGGGCATTGCTGCCTTTTGTAAAAATGGATAGCGTCAATCCCATACTCAATCCCGGGGCGAATGAATTTTTTTGCCCGGTGTTGGAAAAAATTGTCAAGTGGGATGAAAAAGATGTGTTTAATCCAGCATCTGTGGTGCGCGATGGGAAAGTTTACTTGCTCTTCCGGGCAGAAGACACAATCGGTAAATACGCCGGCACTTCGCGAATCGGATTGGCGATAAGCGAAGATGGCTTCCATTTCAAAAAAATGTCTGAACCTGTGCTCTATCCCGACAATGATAATATGAAAATTTATGAGTGGGAAGGAGGAATTGAAGATCCAAGAATTGTAGAAGACGAAGGTGGGACTTACATTTTAACTTACACAGCCTATGATGGTCATCTCGCACGACTTTGCCTTGCCACCTCAAAGGACCTTCTTCACTGGACGAAACAAGGTCTGGTGCTCGCCGGAAAATACGCTAACACCTGGAGTAAGTCCGGAGCGATTGTCGCAAAACAAGTAGGCGATCGGATGGTGGCACAAAAAATTAACGATCGCTACTGGATGTATTGGGGCGATACGGATCTATTCATGGCCACCTCTTCTGATCTTATCCACTGGGAGCCATTGGAGGAAAATGGAAATCTAAAACAGGTGTTAAAACCAAGACCTGGTTATTTTGACAGCAGGCTTGTGGAGAGCGGCCCTTTCGCATCTCTTACCGACAAGGGAATTGTCTTAATCTACAATGGAATGAATTTGGAGAAGGGTGGTGATCCTCTTATTGCTCCGGGAGCCTATTGTGCAGGCCAGGCCCTCTTCGATAAGAAGGATCCATCCAAAATAATCGACAGACTTGAGAAAAATTTTCTGATGCCAGACAAGCCCTATGAAAATACAGGGCAAGTAAACCTGGTATGTTTTGTTGAAGGGATGGTGCACTTTAAAGGAAATTGGTGGCTCTACTATGGCACCGCTGACTCGCGGATCGCTACCGCGGTCCTGAAGGTTGGGCCACTTTAAAGAGGCTTCTTAAGGTATTATCGAGGTCTGTAAACTTGAATTTGAATCCTGATCGTTGAATTTTTTCCGATGACACATTGCTTCCCGTTACTACGATATCAGCCATTTCGCCGATCATAATTTTTAAAACAAATGTTGGTATCGCCGGAAGGAACAGCGGACGCTTCAAGACTTTTGCAATGGCTTTTGTCATCTCACGATTCGTCACAGGATGGGGGGACACTCCGTTAAATGCACCAACCATGGACGCATCCTCCACGGCCTTGATAAATAAGTTGCTTAAATCATCAAGATGAATCCAGCTTACCATTTGTTCTCCAGTTCCCAGTGGAGCACCCACTCCCCATTTAATCGGGGAAGCCATCTCTTTCAAGGCCCCTCCCTTTTCACTCAACACAATGCCGATACGAATTTTTGCGACACGCATACCTAAAGAAGAAATTCTGTCGAGTGCTTTTTCCCAATCCACCACCACAGTGGCGAGGTAATCATTACCCGGCTTGCTCTCTTCATTAACAACTTCAATTCCACGCCCCCCACCATAGTATCCAATCGCGGAAGCAGAGACAACCACTTTAACATTGTGTTTCGTGTCTTTCAGGCTTTCATATAATAAGGCTGCTGATTTTGTGCGACTCTCCAGAATTTCTTGTTTGCGTTGATGCGTCCAGCGTTTCTCCGCTACTCCTGCACCGGCCAGATGAATGATGGCATCAGCACCTTCCAATGATTTCAAATCAATTTCTCCTTTCTCCACATCCCAGATATAAGAAGGAACGCCGCCTGACTTTTTGGAACGTCCCAGGTGTGCAACACGATAACCCTTTTCCAGGAGGATTTCAGTAAGTCGTGCGCCGATCAGTCCTGAGGCTCCCGTTATTAATATTGATGTTGCCAAAACCGTAATTTTTAAATGATCTTTACATCCAAGTTAACCAACGAAGAATGAAAAAGTTGACGATTATTCTAATCCTTTGCTCAACCCTTGGCGCGTTTGCTCAAAAAGTGACGGTGACCAGGAAAACTGAAAAAATAAAAGACGCAAGTGGTGAAGGATATGGGGTGGAATTAGAGGGTAAGAAAGAGGCTGTGGCCGCAGCCTGGGGCCGGTTTATTAAAGACTATGGCAAGGTCAAGGCTGGGACCGAATATCAATTTATCGAAGGTCCAGCTTTGGGCGGCACGGTTTACACCACGGGAGTGCTTTACGCCACCTCGAAGGGAAATGAGGAGAAAGCCACCGTCTGGATGGGCATCTTGTCTACCGAATGGAAAGTAAATGACATTACGCTGGTGGAAACTCAGATTGAAAAACTAGTGTATCAGTTTGGCGTAAAATTTTACAGAGACAAAATACAGGCGCAGATTGATGAAGGTCAGCAGGCACTTGATGCTGTGGTCCGGCAACAACAGCGGCTGGTGGGTCAAAACAAAGACCTCAACACCAAAATTCGTAACAATGATGCCGAAAAAATTAGATTGGAGAAAGCCATCGAATCCAACAAACTTGAAAAACTAGTGTTCCAGCAAAAATTAGTGAACAATGTCAAAGCACAAGACTCCGTGAAGTTGGCTGGTGAGCAAATTAAAAGCGTCATTGAACGCTACAAAGAGAAGCAGCGGAAGGTCAATTAGTGTCAAGTTGATCGTTCGGCATCTTAACTAACAATATCTTAAATTTTAAATTCTACTTACGCTGCTCAAAATCGGGCTTGAGTTTCCATTCATAAGTAATGGAATCGTAATAGGAAACCGGGTTTGGCCACTGGACGTATGACTCCATCGTCAAATATTTACCAATGCTACCTTTTACCATTTCATCAAATAAGAAGGCACATCGTCCCGTCACATCCGCTTCAGGAAGAATGGGGGTCACAAAAACTTCACGGAAGTCGGTAAGTTGAAAATCACCGGACATTTTGAAATGCCCCCCAACTCCTCGCTTCTCTTTTGGATTTGGTGCCTGCCTTATGACATAGAAATAATGCGTTCCATCATCCGCAATAAAATACTTGTTAATGGAGAACTTAGAATTCTGGAAAGAGTAATAGTTTCTCTGTTCCGGCTTAAACCGGTCTTTCATCAACGTCAACGGCGGTGCGTCAAAAAGGAATGTGACGATGCTGGTGAGCAGTTGATCTTGTTCTGAAACATCATAATACCTTGACACATCATATTTATCACTTGAAGAACAACCGATCAAAATAATCGATAGGAAAATGAATGTCCTCTTTCTCATAACTTAAATTTAGCAGAAGAAGGTACGGTTAACAAAAAAAGATCGGGGCTCGCAAAAGCCCCGATTTGGCAACCTAATAACCTATGACACCTAAGTTCTTATTTCGAATAATCTAGCTGCTGTGGGTTCCAATTCACCCAGCCCGATGTCCAATCGGTAGTTCCGAAAGCCCCCCGGTGAGTCACTGTAGTAAAGCCAGTCAATCCGGTGAAGTCAGCACCCGTAGTAAGAGGCGACCCTGCAGTAGGGATCAGCGTGGGTGCACCGTTCAACGGTTCAAAAACGCTTGCACTCAATCCTGAATCAGTCCATTTCGACAAAATTGTATTATTCGATTTAAACCAGAGTACAGGAGCCTGATCGCTGATTTTCAATTCCGTGGTTCCACTGTTGTATGCGAATGCTCCGTTTGTGAAAGCTCCTGCACCACCTGCGACGATCCTGCCACGAGGGTTATTGGGATGATTTGCATTAGCACCAAAAGCCGCGCCGATGGCCGAAATTTCATCAGCGGTAGCCGCCGAGCCAAATCCATTTCCTCCCCAGCCGTCTACGCCGGCGAGTATATTATTTTTGAATACCAGTGCTCCACTGGTAGCATTTGCTACTGTACCAGGGCTACCGAGGGCATTGTCGACATATATTCCATTCGGGTAGGCAGTGATCAAGGAGTTATAAATTTTTTGTTGAGCATTTCTTCTGATCTGTGCACCATTCTGGAATTGTAAATCGATCGTCGTTCCGCTGGTGGCTTTGCCGCCGACAATCGTCATGTTGGAGAATTGCGCGGTTGTGGCAGGTAAGTTGGATGAACCCGTTGCATCATTGTCGCACTCAAATCCATTTGATCCGGATTGATCCGCAATGTTTGAATCGCGGATGCCTAAGCCAAATTGCACCTTCCCGCTGAAACCATTATCGGTATCAAAGTCATCATCGATGCCTTTGTAAGCGATCAGATTAGAAACATTCACAGAACCGCCAAACCACTCAAACGAATCGTCGTTCGCGTAGGTAACCTGAATATATTGAACCGTTGTAGCAGAGCCTACACTACCGAGTGTCAAACCGTTAATTTCCTGGTTTGGATTGATTGGATAGCCGGCGAATTCGATGCGAACATATTTCAATGATCCTGAATTGTCGGCGTCATTTGTGCCTCCATGGAAACCTCCATAACCGCCTTCCAGTTCTTCAATTCCAGGTGTGCCAGTAGAAGCCGAGTTAAGAATATTGTTCTTTGCTTGCCCGCATAAAACCAAACCACCCCAGTCGCCAGATTTTTTAGAGCCAGCTGATTTCTCGGAAGTGAAAATAATAGGAGCCGAAGCTGTACCGTTAGCAATAATCTGACTGCCGCGCTGCACGATAAGTGTTCCACTAGGTGTTCCGGTTTTTCCATAGATGACTGTCCCTGGGGAAATGGTGAGGATAGTAGGAGATGAGATGACAGGCGCAACGGTGCCGGAGGTAGGTTTTTCATCTTTACCGACCCGGACAAAACCATTAAGACGGTAAATTTTGTCGGCCGTCCATGTCGTGTTCGTAGTAATGCTCCCGGTTACTTCAACTATTGTCTTTGCGGGAACAGCTGAAACGGTGACTGTGAAGACACCAACTGAAGACTGCTGATTCTTTTTATGACTTGCCTGGAATGTAATGACATAAGTAGCGCCCACTGCTGCTGTCGAGGCGATTGTAAAATCCACAGGAACAGTTTGAGCAGTAGAACCATTCAATGTTACGCTTGGAACAACAGCACTTGCTGCTCCATTTACAAGAATGGAAAGTGTTGCGCCTCCTTCCGGTGCATCTACCTGAACACTTGTGCTCACTTTAGTTCCGGCGGTGGCGCTTGCAGTGGTTGGGGTAACCGTTACCGTTGGTGCTGGCTTGGTAGACTCTGTTTTGGTGCATGACGAAAAGTTGAGCATGATACCGAGTGCCAGAAAAGGAAGGCTCCATCGAAGCATCTTTCCTGAAAGTGAATTAAGTTTTTGCATGACGAAAGATTTAGTTTTTTGTGCTTTTTGAAATCGGCACAAACGTATGGACGCTGTATTACCTGATTGTTACGCAAAGCCTAACGTTGCTTTATCAATATTTAGAATGTATGAAGACAAGACAACTCAGGCGATTTCATCAGCTGAAATCACTTTTCGAAAACTTTTTCCCTCAGTCTTAGATTCTATATGAAAAGCCAATGGAAAAAACCTGGCCAGGTGTAAATTTCTGGAGGCTCGGATCTTTGTCTCTATCGTGTTTTCCGTCTCCATTACCATCCTGCAATAACTGCATGGGCTGGTTCAAAATGTCGGATATGCCACCTTTCAGGTTAAAGCGCTCATTCAGCCTTTTGCTAAATGTAAAGTCAATGATGTTTCTGGGCATGAGGTAAACGTCAGGATAGTAGTCGTTACCTACAAAGACAATATTTTTCCCTACGACATTGTATAACAGATTGACCTGCCATCCGCTGGGGTCAGATGTATAAAAAATCCCTGCGTTGATTACATAGGGTGCCTGACCCTGGAGAGGGCGTTCTGCCTCGCGGCCGCCTGCAAGTGCAACCGGTAATGTAAGAATGCTCTTGATCAAAGTTGCGTTGAACATCAGGTTGATATTATTCAACAGTTTGGATCCCGTCAGTCCGTTCAAGGACTTTTTCACTTCCAACTCAACACCATAGGATTTTGCTGATGCCGCATTGGCAAAAGTGACATTCTTAAGTCCGCCGCCGGGACTATTCACATCAACCAAAGATTCGATCGGGTCGATGAAGTTCTTATAGAAACCACCGAATGTGATAAGTTCATTTTTGCTTGGATAAAATTCCCAACGCAAATCAACGTTCTGAATGGTTGCTGTCTTCAGGTTCGGGTTTCCAAAATATAGAAAGTTAAAATTGAAATCAAAGAAAGAGAATGGTGCCAGTTCTCTGAACTCGGGACGGTTGAGCGTTTCTCCATAGGCTGCACGAACCAACATCTTTTCTGTAAAATTATAGCTCATGTTGGCTGACGGCAGCAAACGATTAACTTGATTTTTTACATTGATAGGCATGCTTTTAAAATCATCGTAACTGTCCAGCCTCTGGAGGTTGTTTTCCATCCTCACGCCAGCGTCAAGTTTAATCTTATCGCCCATCGGCAGAGACACCATGGCATAGGCAGCCAGCAGGCTATTGGAAGCCGTGTAGCTGTCCTTCTTATAAGTTAATTCACCGATCTGAATTCCATCGGTATTATTAATATTCTGAGGCTCAAACAAGACTTTCGCAGGTGCATAACGCAAAGACGGGTTCAAATTTGTGCCTGTCAGTGTATATCCAATATTCCGCGCACTGAAAGTTCTGCTTTTGTTTTCAAAGAATGCCCCTGCTTTCCCTTCAGGTGTGCGCAAAGGATTGTTCTTCGAACCAAACCTTTGTTTTACTGATAACCCACCTGAATAAGCCTTTTCATTGAGGTCTGAGTAAAATCTACCCAGTTGATTGGGGGTCACTGTATTGGGAATGGTAACGGTAGCCAACCCGGTATTACCATCTAGTTGCGAAACAAATCTTTTATAGTCTGGCTGGGTTCTGTAGGTATCATTATAACCCGCCATCCATTCTACCGTGGTGCGGTTATCAAAGAGCTCGTGTGTTCCAAGGAGCTGACTAGAATAAATTCCGCGATAAAGTTTATCAAAGGCACCATTCTTCTGGCCCGTACTTACTCCGGTTCCTGTGCGATCTACGTATTGATCACTGCTGGATTGATTATAAAGATTTTTGAATTCAACAATATTGCTGGGATCAAATTTGAATGCCCAATTGAAAAGAAAGCCAGTCCTCACCAACTGATTGTATTGTTTATCGCTAAAACCGAAGTTTTGATCCTGAACATTGTTGGTGGTAGTATAGTCGTTGCGCTGAACGGTGTAAGTGGCGTATGAATTTGAATAATTTAATGCACTGATGTTTCCAACTTCTATTTTCCCAATTCTGAATTTTCCATTGTAGGTCAGTGTAAGGCGCTGATCAGGAATTGCGTATCCCTTTTGCTCGCCCCAAAGATTTTTCAAAGAGCGTCCTGCTGTGACTAAGGCGTCTCCCGTTACTTTAGATGCATCCTGTTGAAATCCAGCTGGCAGACCATAAAACCCTGTATTGAAGCCCGTGAAAAATCCTGAGTTTTTTTGCTGATGATAATAATCATTAAAAGTAGTCCCCGCTCTGACCTGGGTGCTGTAGTCCACTACCAGCCCGCTCTCTTCCGGTATGCTCTTGGTAAAAACTTTTACGACACCACCGGCAAAGTCTCCGGGTATGTCGGCAGAAGCGCTTTTGAATACAAGCATCTTATCCAACTGGCTGCTGGGAAGTGTGGCAAAAGAAAATGAACGCACATCTGTTTCTACACTGGGTGCATACGCGTTGTGAAGCATCACCGGATTATAACGTTCGGAAAGTCCACGAATCTGAACAAACTGATCTCCCCGAATGGTAACCCCAGGCACTCTTCTCAATACCTGCGCTGCATCCCTGTCTAAGCTGCGGCTGATCTGTTCTGCTGTGATGCCCACCACTACCAATTTTGCCTCCTTGATGGATCGAAGCAATTCAAAATCAGTATCTGTTTGCCTTTTTCCCTGCACCACAATTTCTTCCAACTCCGATACGTCCTCAGCCAAGGTAACTTCGATCGTTATCTTTCTTGCTGTCTCGACATTTACATCCGACAAGGTGTGTGTTTTATAGGTTACGGATGAGATGACCAGCGTGTAGGAGCCTTCCTTGACATTATTGATAACAAAGTTTCCTTCAACATCCGTACTTCCGCCTTGCGTAGTTCCCTGGATCACCACGTTGGCTCCAATAACACCTTCCCCGGTTTTTGAATCCGTGATCCTGCCTGCGATCGTGCCTTGGCTAAATCCCTGAAAGGAGGCAATTAGAAATACTAGGAAGAGATAAACCTTTTGCATACAAGTACTTTTTGTATGCCCCAAAGGTCGTGAGTCAATATTACCTCGCTAATTCGGGTATGTTACCGAATTGTTAAACCAAGCAGAAAAGCCTTCCTCCAAAACAAATGCTGAGGCCTTGCTGGGAAGGTCTGCTCACTTATAACTCAAATGATAATGAAGGTGTTAGGCAGTTTGGCCAAATAACATTCCGTTAATGATGGCGTAATGAAATTAAAGTTTGGTTAATCTTATTTTGTGATTGGAACGCGGTTTAGAATGGCTTTTATGATGTCAATGGTCTTCACGTTATCTGCCTCTGCTTCATAGTTTAGAATAATGCGATGGTTCATTACATCGCGCGCCACTTCTTTGATGTCTTCGGGTAGAACATAGTCGCGACCCTCAAGATAGGCAGCTGCTTTCGCACCGAGGTTGAGGTTAATGCTGGCACGTGGTGAAGCTCCAAACTGGATATACTGGGCCTCATGATCAAGTTTATATTCTTTTGGCTTTCTTGTCGCGCTCACCAATTCAATGATATATTTCTCCAACGACTCTGAAATCTTTACCTTGTTCACCTCACCTCTGATCGAAAAGATGTCCTCTTTCGTCAACACAGTATTCACGGTAAAATCAAACTGAAGATTGGATATCCTCCGCATGATTTCCAATTCCTGTTCTTTCGTGGGGTAGTCGACAAACACCTTCATCATAAAACGGTCGACTTGTGCTTCCGGAAGCGGATAGGTCCCTTCGTTTTCAACCGGATTTTGTGTGGCCAGCACGAGGAATGGCTTATCAAGCGTGAATGTTGTTTCCCCAATGGTTACTGTTTTCTCCTGCATGGCCTCTAGCAGTGCGGATTGTACTTTGGCCGGTGAGCGGTTGATCTCATCGGCAAGGATAATGTTGGCAAAGATGGGTCCCTTTTTAACCTCAAATTTCCCTTCCTTTTGATTATAGATCATGGTGCCGACGAGGTCGGAGGGCAGCAAATCGGGAGTAAATTGAATGCGTTGAAAATCAAGGTGCAGTACTTTTGCTACCGTAGAAATCGTAAGCGTTTTGGCCAGTCCGGGGACACCTTCAAGCAAAACATGGCCGTTGGTGAACAATCCGATGAGGAGCCTGTTGACCATATACTCCTGCCCTACCACCACTTTGGCCACTTCGGTATAGACCTGATTGATTTTTTTTCGGTGTTCTTGCTGTTGTTCAGTGGTTGTTTCAAATGCCATACGATGCTTTTTTCCTAAAAATTAATCGCAATAATAGGGATTTGGGTTTTAAAAACTTCTACAAGAATTAAGATGCTTATTCAGGCGGCAAAATGGCGTGCTAAAATGCAATAATCTCGGTGCCACGGGGGTTCATCAGGTAGGAATTGACAAGGTTTTGAACCACCCGGTTGTCCTTGCTCGTTTTGATGTAATTCTTGGCTGTCTCAAAGTCATTGAGCGTGACCTCCTGGTTAAAAAATCCAAATCCAAGGTAGTTTCCCTTCTCCACTAATATTAATGACTTCTCTTCTGACCTCCTTCCTTTGCCTATGATTGCCACCGTTTCACCTTCTCCATAAAATGATTCAATGGATTTCTGCATGCGCTTATTGTAATGCAGTTGGGTCTCTGCCGATTCACAGGCTCCCTTGCAGGTTCCTGATTGATAAGCAAAGCATGGGCCTTTGGCAATTTGCAGTCCCGATAGTTTGGGGCAGAGCTCAGCTTCTTTTACTTTCTCCCACAAAAAATTCCCGGCATCGCCTTTCTTACTGAAGGTGATCAAAGGCTTCGAATTGCGGGTAACCATGTTTACTACAAAACGGAGGTACCCCTTTTGATCTTCATATTCATAAATTCCCCACTCTTCTACTCTGTATTTCTGTGCAAGATTATATTTTGGCCAGAGCTTCCGTATTTCTTGCGATTCCAGGATCAAAGCAATCAATTCGTTACCTGTCAGTTCAAAGTTGATATGATGTATTTCATTGCGGATGTTTGACCTGTTCCATTCGTGCGCTTCGCCCGTAAAATGACCGGCAATTCTTTTCTTGATGTTATTGGCTTTGCCCACATAAATGATATTTCCGCGAGCATCCTGAAAATAATAAACTCCTGCTTTGGCCGGCAATCTATCAAACTCTTCTTTTGACAAGTTGGGAGGGAGAATGGTTTCCCCCGAATTCCGTTTCAAAGCCTTCGCGATCACACCTTCCGTATCCCGTTTCAGAAATATGTCGAAGATCTTAGCCGTTGCTTCTGCATCGCCAGCCGCCCGATGCCGGTCAGAAATTGTGATGCCGAGGCTCTCTGCCAGCCGCCCCAGGCTGTAGGAGTCTAACCCAGGTATGATTTTTCTGCCTAACCGAACCGTACAAAGTTTTCGGGAGCTCCATTGGATGCCGGCATCATCGAGTTCTTTTTTTACAAAACTGTAATCGAAGTGGGCGTTGTGTGCCACGAACACCCGACCTTTCAACCAATCGTAAATTTCTTTTGCAATTTCTTCAAACGCCGGAGCATCCTTGACCATTTCAGTGGTGATACCCGTGAGCCCCGTGATGAAATAAGGCACCCGCCGTCCGGGGTTGAT
>JAYVRH010000702.1:0-11297 GCA_043776495.1 Cyclobacteriaceae bacterium | reverse complement strand
TACAAAAGCACATGTCGGTCATGATGAAGATATTTCGAGGGAAGAAATTATCGCAAGAAAATTGGTGAGTAAGGATGATTATGCAATGCTCGAAAAGTATGCCTTGGCATTGTTTGCAAAAGGCACGGCTTTAGCTGCCCAGCGTGGACTGATATTGGTGGATACCAAATATGAATTTGGGAAACACAACGGCAAAATCTATTTGATCGATGAGGTGCATACCCCCGACTCTTCCCGATACTTCTATCAAGAGGGCTATGAAGGCCGCCAGCAAACAGGTGAATCACAGAAGCAGCTCTCCAAGGAATTTGTGCGGCAATGGCTGATTGAAAATGGATTCCAGGGAAAAGATGGTCAGAAGGTGCCCGAAATGACGGATCCAATTGTCACTTCAATAGCCGATCGGTATCGCGAACTGTATGAACAAATGACGGGAGAAAAACTTGCTCTCCTGAATTCTCAACCAATTTTGGAACGAATTGAGCAGAGCATCGTTAATTCCTTAAATTGAATTACTTTTGGGTAACTCTTGATATGAAATACACAATCGATAAGAAAGAAAAATACAGCCTTCTTCGTCTCCATGAAGAAAAAATGGACTCCAGTGTGGCGCCTTCTCTGAAATCAGAATTGATCACGCTGCACGCAGAAGGAATCAAAAATATTATTCTTGATTTAGCCGAAGTAAAATATACAGACAGCTCAGGACTAAGTGCCCTTTTGGTTGGTAATAGGATTCTACAGGAAGATGGTGGAGTGTTTATTCTTGCCAGCCTGACTGACCATACCCTTAAACTCATCAAAATTTCTCAGCTCGACACCGTACTCAACATTGTTCACACGTTAGAGGAAGCTGTGGATTCGGTCTTTATGCACGAGATCGAAAAAGATATGAAAGAAGGGGAATAAAGTGCGAAGGTGCTAAAGTGTTAAAAGTGCTAAAGTTTCAAATCCTGAAGTTTTCTAATTTTCTGAATGCCTTCAAATTAATCCCCGATAACCCTTACAACCTAAAGACTTAAGCACTTTTAACACTTAAGCACTTTGTCATTCAAACTCACCATTCTCGGCTCCAGCGGAGCGCTACCCGCCTACGGCAGATTTCCTTCTTCTCAATATCTTACCATTCAAAACCACCACTTTCTAATTGATTGTGGAGAGGGCACACAGTCACAACTTGCACAGTACTCTGTTCAGTCTCGTAAAATCAATCACATTTTTATCAGCCACCTTCACGGTGATCATTATCTTGGTTTGACCGGATTGATTTTCTCCATGCATCTCCAACGGAGGGAATCGGATCTGCACCTTTATAGTTTCATGGGGCTGGAGGAAATACTACTGGCACAATTAAAACATTCAAAATCCATTCTAAATTTCAAAGTTGTTTTCCATCGACTCGAGGAAGGAAAAATTGAAGCGATTTTTGAGGATGATCTATTAACAGTAAGTACCATCCCGCTGGATCATAAAATACCTACTTCAGGTTTTTTGTTTCGTGAAAAACCAAAGGAAATTCGGATCGATAAATCAAAATTAAAAGAAGGAATTTCCTTTCAGCACATCCTTCAATTGAAGAAAGGAGAAGATGTGCGCGATGAAAATGGGAAAATTATTTATCGAAACAGCGATTACACTTTGCCGGCGAAGCCTTCCTTAACGTATGCTTATTGCTCAGATACACAACCATCCGAAAAAGTAATCGAACAAATTCGAGGTACTGACCTTTTGTATCATGAAGCCACCTTCATGGAAGAAGAAAAGGAAAAGGCAAAGCAAACCAGGCATAGCACTGCTGCAGATGCAGCCAGAGTTGCAAAACTCAGCCATGCCAAAACACTGATCATCGGACATTTTTCGGCACGATATAAAGACCTTTCTGGCTTACTCGAAGAAGCAAAGCAAATTTTTTCAGAAACATCACTGGCAATAGAAGGAAATACATTTGAACTTCACAATTGATGGAACTTGAATTGGAGAAAAAGAAAAACCGGTTGTTCATTGCACTCAGTGGCATTTTCCTAACCAATGCGCTGATAGCAGAGATGATCGGCGTCAAGATTTTTTCGGCGGAGGCTACCCTTGGATTAGCCCCCGCCAACTTGAATATCCTCGGTTTCACGATGGACTTCAACCTCACAGCAGGAGCCGTGATCTGGCCGGTCGTATTTATTACATCGGACTTAATCAATGAATATTTCGGGCAACCGGGGGTAAAACGCATCAGTTACCTTACGGCCGGACTTATCGCTTACTCCTTTCTGGTAATCTTTCTAACGATGAAACTGCCTCCCGCAGGTTGGTGGCTGGAAGCTTACAGCCATGACAACGTCGGGAATTACTTTAACATGGACTTTGCCTTCAACCGGATCTTTGGTCAGGGTCAACGAATCATTATAGGCTCCTTGTCCGCTTTCTTAGTAGGACAATTGGTGGATGTTTTTGTTTTTCAAAAACTGCGCAAAATAACGGGGCACAAAATGTTATGGCTGCGGGCCACCGGCTCCACACTTGTTTCGCAACTCATCGATAGTTTCTTCGTACTATTTATCGCCTTTTATGGTACATTCTCCAACACACAGATCGTTGCCATCGGCCTTACGAATTACATCTATAAATTTACCATGGCCATACTACTCACACCGTTAATCTATGCCGGGCACAGCATCATCGACAATTACCTGGGCAAGGAGCACGCCCAACGTTTGTCAGAAGATGCGTCACATCAAAGTCAAAAATTTCTATAGATACCTCCTTAGATTGTCGAGGACTATGGCTGTCGCTGTAGAAGCATTCAAAGATTCAGCGCCTCCCACGCGAGGGATGGTAATGCGATGGGGAATTAGTTTTTCAACTTCAGGAGAAATTCCTTTTGATTCGTTTCCCATTACGATGAGTCCACCTCTGGCAAATTTTACAGTATGGACATTTTCTCCCTCCAAAAAGGTACCATATGCTGGCAATGAAACTTTTATAAGAAATTCCTCCAGAGGCGTATAGAAAACACCGACCCTAAGGAATGAGCCCATGGTGGCGTTGACTACTTTTGGATTATAAAAATCGGTGGTCTCGGGTGATGCGACGATGTTTTTTATGCCATACCAGTCGGCAGTCCGAATGATGGAACCAAGGTTTCCAGGATCCCGAATATCATCAAGGACGAGTGAAAAATCATCCATGGGAAGTTTTGGTGCTCGATTGGGTTTCATTCTGACCACTGCCAGCGCCGAGTTATTTGCCTCCAGGGAGCCCACCTCGGTCAGTTCCTTCTCCGAGACCTCCATAATTTCTTTTGGTTTACCCGATCGTGAGTTATTGAAAGAATTGAAAAAATCTTCCGTACCCAAAAGCATATCAATGTCAAAGTCAGAACTGAGGGTCTCATTAACGGCTTTTGCTCCCTGGACCAAAAAGCATTGTTCTGCTTGACGGTATTTCTTTACTTGCAAGAACTTGATGAAGCGGGCTTTGGCTTTGGAAATCATACGACACGTCAGATGGAAAGTTACCAAAATTTCCATTTGCGTTTGCGTGTCTTTCCTGGTCTCCGGATGTCTTAGTACAGCCTATCTGGAGAAGGGGCAGCGGCTGCTCGCAAAACAAACCATCAAAGGTCCAAAAGGCTTTGATACAGAAGGCCTGAATGACATTTATGTTCAAAAGACAAACCGGCATTTTCTAGGCTTGCCAATCAACACCCTCAGTTGGATGTACTATCTGGGGCTTCGGAAATTTAACAAAGAAAGATCCTGGCCCTTACACAGCAAGAATGATTTTATCCGAAAAAAAGAAACCAAGGAAAAGAAATTTGACAAGAAGATTGCGGCCGCAAAAACCGATCAAAAGATTGCCAATCTGAGGTTTCGAAAACAGGAAAAAATGGATGCCATTCAATTCAAAATTGACAATGGCAATCTCCCAATGCAGTGGGGCGAGAAAGTGCAGGTTTACGATCCTGTCAACACGAAAGCGACAGCTGATAAGATCAATACCTATTTGTTTAATCATGGTTATTTCCTCGGAAGAACAGATACGGTCATCACAGAAAGAAAAAGAAATGTTCGTGTGAAATACATCATCATTCCGGGCCGACCTTTTTTGTATGATACCGTCTTTTATAGAGTCGCTGACAGTGCCGTACTTCGGCTGGTAAGGCGGTACGACGACCTGAGCAAAGTGAAATTGGGGGAACGCTATGATCAAAAGAACCTGAGCGATGAACGTGACCGTGTGGACCTAAACTTAAAAGATCATGGCTACTATGATTTTAGCAAGCAATACATCGATTTTAAAGTCGATACTACTTATGATCATCATCATTCAATCGCTTTGCAAATGGCTATTTCTGACCCGGTCAATCACAACGATCACAAGGTCTTCACCATCGATTCTGTCAACTTCACCACGGACGCCAGCGTAATAAACAAGGAAGGACTAAAAAGGCAATCAAAACTTTACCGCGACATAAGGTTCAACTATCTAATAGATCAGTACAGCAAGAAAATACTCGCCAATCGTGTGTTTATTCATCGCGACAGCTTATACAGTCGCACCAACACCTTTGCAACACAACGACAGCTTGCTAACCTCGACATGTTCAAATTTGTCAATATCAATTATGATACTTCAGGAGGGAAATTTATCTCCAACATTTTCACCAGCCCATTGGAGCGTTATTCCTGGACCAACGAAGCGGGGGTAACGGTGACACAAGGGTTTCCGGGACCTTACTACAGCCTGAGTTTCAAGAAACGTAATATTTTTAAGGGTCTCGAGATTTTTGAATTGAACGGACGTTTTGGATTTGAGGGCGTTCCTGCTGCGACCGACATTGGAACAATATACAAAAGCACTGAAGCCAACATCAACACGACTGTGACCTTTCCACAGTTTCTACTTCCCCTTGGCAAAGCAGCTGAACGATTGGGAAAATACAATCCCAAGACACGACTTCTACTCGGCTATACCTACACCGACAGGCCGGAATACCAACGATCCAACGTGACCATATCCAATACCTATACATGGGACAATCAGCGAAAAACTCAATACTCATTCACACTGGTTAATCTTCAAATCATCCAATCGACCACTGACAGCACGTTTAATGCACAGTTGGAAAAACTTCAAAAAACTCAAGGCAATAATCTTATTAACGCTTTCAAGCCTTCCCTGGTAAGCAGTATGATTTTTGCAATGACATGGAACCCAAATAATTACGGCAACGCGGAAAAAGATTCGCATGTGGTACTATTAAAAGCTGAAAGTGGTGGCACGATCTATAACCTCTATACGCCAACCTATGCTGCAGAAAGAGGTTTACAGACCTATCAATATCTCAGAATTGGTATTGACTTCAGGAGGAAACAGATAATTAACAAAAATTCGTCACTGGCTTATCATGTGAGCTCAGGAGTAGCTTATGCCTACGGAGGAAACACCGCATTGCCTTACGAAAAATATTTTTTTGTTGGCGGAAGCAACAGTGTGAGAGCGTGGAGGCCGAGGCGCCTTGGACTTGGTTCCTTCCCACCTCAGCTCAGCACCAATCCTGAGAGTAACGGATTATTCAATTACCAAAATGAAAAGCCTGGAGAATTACTCCTGGAGGGAAGCATTGAATGGCGAAAAAAACTTATTGGGTTTGTGAACGGTGCGCTCTTTGTAGATGCAGGCAACGTCTGGTCATTCCAGCAAGCGCAAGTCCAGGAGCAAACTGCAACTACACCGGGTTGGGCTGCCAATGGGAATACGAAATTTTATCTTGATAAATTCTACAAAGAAATTGCAGTGGGGACGGGTTTCGGCCTTAGGTTTGACTTCAAATTTCTCGTACTGCGCTTTGACGTAGGAGTCAAAGCATGGGATCCGGCGCGTGCTGAAGGCGATCGGTTTATTCTTAACCGGGTAAAATTCCAAAAGCCTTATGGTGTGGATAGGGAACCGGTGATTTATAACATCGGGATTGGTTATCCTTTCTAAACAACTGTTGGAGTGATTGCGATATTGATGGAGTGATGGTGTTGTAGGATGAATCAAGGTGGTTGGTGAAAAAACACCAACCACATGCCAGAACACCAAGCCTATGTTAGCACTTTAATAATCAAGCAACTCTTCTAAAGCCATTGCAACTTTCACGGCATTGGGCAACATCATTTTCTCCAATTCAACATTCAATGGAACGGCGGGCAAATCAGCAGCCCCAATAGTCCAGACCGGAGCATCAAGATTTTGAAAACATGCTTTAGATATCCTCCCTGCCAATGATTCGGCAAACGAGTTAAGAAGGGGTTCTTCCGTAAGGATTAATACCCGGCCGTGATTCTTCACTGCCCCAATCATCATATTCCAATCAATCGGATTGAGCGTCCTCAAATCAAGAATCTCCAGTTGGCCAGGAAAATTCTTTGCAGCTTCTTTCGCCCAATATACTCCCATTCCATAAGTGATGACAAGGGCGGATTCGCCAGCCTTTATTTTGTCTTCAGCAGCATGCAATACCACATTCGCTTTGCCCAGAGGAATGATGTAGTCTTCATCAGGCTCAATCATTTTCGCCTCCAGCGTGCCAGGCACTTTGCTCCAGTAAAGGCCTTTATGTTCCAGGAGCACAACAGGATTGGGATCATAAAAAGATGCCTTCAGCAATCCTTTCATATCGGCTGCATTGGAGGGATACACTACTTTAATCCCACGGATTGTAAGCAACGTCGATTCAATACTTCCCGAATGATAAGGTCCTCCCCCACCGTATGCACCCACTGGCACACGAATGAGTGACTGGATAGGAAATTTTCCTTTGGTAAGATAACAACTCTTCGAAAGCTCCTCTACCAATTGATTTATCCCTGGCCAGATATAGTCAGCGAACTGAATCTCTACGATTGGCTTACATCCTACTGCTGACATACCTGCCGTAGAGCCAATGATGTACGCTTCCTGAATGGGTGTGTTGAAAACGCGTTCATCGCCATACTTCTGAGCGAGTGTGGCTGCTTCACGAAAGACTCCGCCTAGCCTTCTGCCAACATCCTGTCCGTAAAACAATGCCTCCGGATGCTTTTTTAGAATTTCATCCACCGCATGAAGGCCTGCATCTACCATCACTACCTTTTCGCCATTTTTCGGTGATCGCATCCCTTTCTCTTCTATCACTAAAGTGGGCGCGAACTCATGGGAGTCAAAATCATTCGGATCAGGATCGGGGGAGGCAAATGCACGACTATAGTCTTCCTGGACTTTCCTGGCAGCAAGCATCCTGATCTCCGCCAATTGTTCTTTTAAAATGCCTGCTTCCATCAAATAATTTTCAAGCTTTTTAATGGGATCACTTTCCTGTTGGGCTAATAGATCGTCACCGCGGTACCATTCCTTCCTCACGCCTGAAGTGTGGTGTGCCAACAATGGACACTTTGCATGAACCAGCATGGGTGACCGCTGTTCGCGAACAAACGCAATCGCTTTTTGCAAGCCGGAATGGCTGTCGATAAAATCAGAGCCATCGACCCGCATTCGTTCCAAGCCTTTGAAGCCAGCAGCATATTCGTATGCATCCATCGTACGCATCTCATTACCTGTTGCTGAGATGCCCCAGTTGTTGTCCTGAATAAGGTAGAGGATGGGCAGTCTTTTAAGCACCGCCATCTGAAATGCTTCTGCTACTTCACCTTCTGTTACAGACCCGTCACCGAGGGAGCACAGGACGATAGGCTTATTTTTTCCTTTCAATAGATTTTGCGATGCGAGGTAGGCGATGCCCTGTGCCATGCCCGTGGCTGGTATTGCCTGCATCCCGGTGGCTGAACTCTGATGGGGAATGGTGGGAAATCCTTCACGCTTCAATGCAGGATGACCATAATATGATCGCCCTCCTGAAAAGGGATCATCACGCTTGGCCATTAATTGAAGCATCAACTCATAGGGCTCTATTCCAATACCCAGAAGCATTGATTCATCCCGATAATAAGGAGAGGCGTAATCAAACGGCTTGAGCTGAAGTCCCGCCGCCAACTGAATGGCCTCGTGACCGCGGGAAGTGCTGTGAACATATTTGCTGCAGACTTCACGGTTCTCTTCGTAGGTCTCCCCCATGCGCTTGGCCGTACACATAAGTTCGTAGGCACGGAGAAGGGTCTTGATGTCAACGCCTGATTTGTCTGCTTTGGAGGTGCTAATAGAAGAGGGCATTCTACCTTTTAATGATCAAAGATAGAGATTTGTAGAAAGCTTCATGCAAGACGCGTGAAAGACACTCAATGTTCGCGATGATAAAATTTCGTTGGAATAATTGTTTATGTTCCTATTTCTTTTGAATTCTAAACCCGATGGGTCTTAACTTCTTTGATTCTTGTCGGATTAACATTTGAATGGCCTCAAAAACACCTTTGAACTGAGCATCATATTTGTTCTCGAGTTGTCGGATCTTTGCTGCTAGTTCTTTATTGGATTGCATCAATCGACGTAACGCAACAAAAGTGCGCATAATGGCAACATTCGTTTCAATGGCTCTTGAACTATTTAAGATTCCTGAAAGCATAGCGACTCCCTGTTCTGTAAATGCCATGGGCGGATACTTGGAATATCTACCTCTTCCCTCTAAGGACGCAAATTGCGTCCTTAGAGCAGACCACTCCCTGAAAGTCAATTCAAACATAAAATCTTCCGGGAAACGGGCAATATTTCTTCGGACTGCCTCTTTCAAACGCTTTGTTTCAACTCCGTATAGGAATGCCAAATCAGAATCAAGAAGCACCTTCTCACCTCTTAGAAAATAGATTTTTGATGCAATCAAATCATTTGTTAGCAAAGCAGAAGTCATACCTTTTTGTTAAGAAGTCAGGGCAAAAAGTATGACAAATGCAGGAACAAAAGAATCCTGTTTTCCTGATCAATTTAAACCCGAGACATGTCACACATCATAATAAAAGGCATTTCTTAACACCTCCAAACTTTTGGGGATGGCGACGGCTGGGGATTCCTTGCCTTCAAACTCGAGTGAGATGAAACCCTTGTAATTATTCTTTCGCATGATCTCTCCAATACGTCCATAGTCCAGATCAAGCGAGTACCACTTGCCCCCTCCGTAGTAAGTTTTGGCTTGCATCAGAAAAGTGTCGGGGGCCAAGGCAGTAAGTTGTTCATAAGTGTCTTCCAGAAAATTTCCGGTATCGAGCGTCACCTTCAGCCAGGGTGAATTCAGTGCATCAACAATTCTCTTTACTCCTTTTGCTGTCCGGCCCAAGCCCCAATGATTTTCAAGCCCCAGTACCACGCCGCATGCTTGTGCCTTCGGCAGGCATTTTGAAATGGAATCGATCACCCATTTAAAGCCATCCTCATCGTTGTAGCCGTCAATGGTCGGTTCGATTCCTTTATTCGCCATCAGGTCATCAAATGATTTTGTGGTTCCCCAGCGCCCGGTATTGATTCGCATCGTCGGTATGCCAAGGGCATAGGCCAACTCAATCTGATGAATGGTCTTCTGAATATTTTCCTGGCGATAATCTGCACCCGGATTCAAAAATCCCTGGTGAGTTGAAAATCCGCACAATGCTAGTCCACTATGAAAGGCCCGCTTCTTCAAGCTCTGTAAGTATGAATTTTCTTCAGAGGTCATCTGCATGAGAAGCAATTCAATACCATCAAAGCCCATGGCGGCAGCACGGTCTATACAACTTTCAATACTCATCGATTCCTTAGGGCCGTTAAATTGCCAGAAGGAATAAGTTGAGACCCCAATGGGATTGTGCCGGACTGTATTACCGCTGCCTGTTTGAGAAGACATACCATCCTCATCAATACCGCGGCCTGCCATCAATATACCCGCTCCGGCCAGGGAAACCATTTTAATAAAATCTCTTCGCACCTGATCCATGTTTTTGTTTTTAATGTGCATTACCTCGCCAATGACTTATTTATCTTGTCCAACAAATTGGATATCTTAAGTTTTGGATCACCTCCTCCCAAACTCTCCAATGGAATGTACCCTTTATATCCCGATGCCTTAATAATGTCAATTAACTTGTCCATATCTACCTCCACTTCTTTTCCATTGATAAACACATTCTCCTTGATCTGCCAGTTGACAGGATAACTGGCGGTCTTCGCAATCTCTTCGTAGGGATCCCCTGTGCGATAACTGCCGGTGTCAAGAATAAGTCCAAACCCTTCAGAATTAATTACTTTCATAAACTGAATGGCATCGTCGGCCGTTTTGATAAAATCATTGTGATTCTGAATTGCCACCACGACACCGTGCGCTTTTCCAAAGGCAATGCATTCCTGAATCTCTTTTATCATCCAGGTGAAAATCTGATCCCTTGATTGTCCTGCAGGATTTTGGTTGCCCGAAAATATCCGGATCACCGGTGCCCCTATTTTTTCTGCCGCCACAATCCAATTCTTAACAAGTTCTACACTCTCGTGTCTTTTGCCCGGGTCAGGTTCCGTAAAATCATTTCGCACTCCGGTACCACTGATTTCGAGCCCCAGGCTAAACGCCTTTCGCTTGACGTGGTAGAGGTAATCATCGGCTGGCACTTTTGGATAGCCTGGGAAATAGTATGCTGTGATGTCCACTGCCAATAAATTCTTTTCCGCGCTAAACTCAAGCATGTCATCCATGTTCATGCTCCCCTTTGTCAATGGGTCATTAAATGAAAAGGCATTGAGGCTTGTTTTTAAAGCTGAAGGAGATTTTAGAATCTGGTCACGCCCGTAAGCCTTATTTCCAGATCCGAGCACCGGCGTGATGAGCGATGCTGCCAGTAATGATTTCATGAACTCCCTGCGCGGTGAGGTCTTTTCCATCGGGTTCAATTTATGGTGGTAGATGTTTATTGACTACGGTTGAAATTCAGTTTTTGGGTGCTGGAAAGAAAATCCATGACTCAATTATTAATAATACTAATATTTTTAGTATTTAATACTAATTTTAGTAATTTGCACCTGTGGACAGAAACATCATTCATTTTGACTTAGACGCCTTTTTTGTGGCGGTAGAACGCAAGAAAGAGCCGAAGCTCAGGGGCAGGCCTTTGATTGTGGGGGGCAGCAGCAGGCGCGGAGTGGTGGCAGCCTGCAGCTATGAAGCTCGTCATTTTGGGGTCCACTCTGCCATGCCCATGTACCTGGCCATGCAGCTGTGCCCCGATGCTACCGTCATCTCAGGCGACATGGAAGCCTATAGTGTTCACTCACACCTGGTGACCGAAATCATTGCTGACAAGGCCCCTCTGTTTGAGAAAGCTTCCATCGATGAATTTTATATTGATGCCAGTGGGATGGACAAATTCTTT